>JAJDAX010000088.1 GCA_029261615.1 Nitrospinaceae bacterium | reverse complement strand
AATTCAAAATCAAATCCATGCTATAAGACCAAAACGTTCCGGCCCTAAAACCGTCCCAAATTATTTTATTGAAGTGGTAAAAGAAGAGGTTTCTAAATTTCAATATAGCCGCTGGATGGAAGAAGCAACAAAACGTGCGACTGCAAATGAGTGACGAAATAATAAAGCAAACAGACGCTATTCTTCACCAGTGGGGGAATGGTATTCGCTCAGGTAGTCGAATCAATCTCAAAGCTAAGATATCAGCCGTATATGGTAGTAATGTCGTGGGTATTGAGCTTGAGGATAATATTGTTGAGGATGTCGATCATGTGGTGAATCGCCTTGCAGATCCAATGCGCCGAGTGCTGAAAAGGCACTATGTTGATGAGCATCCCTTCAAGAAAGGCACATTCTACAATGACCGTACCCATGAACAAAAAGCTAAAACAGAAAGACTAGATGTAAGGAATTTCTATACATATCTGAGTTTGGGAAGGCATATGGCATATACAGCTTTCCAATATAAAGGGCTTATTGCATAAACTGATCAGTTGAGCTATGCTGTTTCATATATAGTGGCTCAGTGTCACCCCAAAACCCATTCGTTTGGGTTTTTTATTGTGGCAAATATATACGTAACAAAGGTGATTTGCGTCTCACGCAAACAAAATGTTTACAGAACAATAGGTTAGGCGAAATTCGCCTAGCAAATAAGTGATTGATTTAACGAAAGTTTTTCTTGATATTGTCGATATAAGCAATTAGGATGTAAGTGGCCTTAACTCTTGATGATAAGGGCCCCTGGGCACTTCCCTCTGCCTCTGCTTTCGTGACAGAATTTTTAAAGGGATAGTCAAGACATAGGCCGCCTATATTCTAGTAGTAATGGGTATTACCATTACGGAACAAAACCTAACCACCTCGATCTCTTAAACCTATAAACAAAGATTCTTTCTCAGGATTATATTGCTGCTCGATTGAGTCGTGGCGGTTAATTTATCCAGTAGTACATTTAGAAGCCGCCCCTGAAACATCACTAACAAGGGCGACCCCAGGGCAATAGCCCACCAACACTACCGTCCATGAGAGACGATAGGCGGCTACTCATTGTATCCCTATCTGGTCAGGCGGTATATCCGAGGTAACACGTATGCCAGAAGAAATAAAAGCCGCGCTTGTTGACGCCTGGACACTAGGGGTCACGTTTTTAGGCTTAATTATGTCCTTTGCCGATCACCACTCAAAAGGGATTCTGGCGTTAGTGGCTGTTTGCTCGATGTTTATATCCTGGTATTACCACCACAAAAAGAGTAAGGGCGGCAAGTGACGTTCAAGCTTTCTCAGCGTTCATTAAACAGGCTTGATGGTGTTCATCCTGTATTGATTGACATCGTAAAACGGGCTATAGAAATCACCCCTTTAGATTTTGGTGTGAGTGAGGGCGTACGTATTCCAGAAAGACAGAAAGAATTATTCGAGTCAGGCGCAAGCAAAACCTTAGAATCACGTCATCTTACCGGCCACGCTATTGACTTAGTGGCTTATTTTCAAGGTGAGGTTAGCTGGCATATCGGACACTATCAACGACTCCATGAAGAGGCAATGAACATAGCTGCTGAGGAATTAGGTTATAACATCGTTTGGGGTGGAGATTGGGACGACGATGGCGATTATACCGACCAGACGTTTGTTGATGGGCCCCACTGGCAGTTATCCAGACGCGAGTTCCCGGCGTAATGGAACAAATATTCCAGGCAATACTCACCGCAATAATTTCAGCCTTAAAGGTCATCTTAACGCCGTGGGGCATTGTGGCTGGTTTAGTTTCACCGTTCTCTGGTCCTTTGGCAGTTCAAAAAGTATTTAAGAATCTTCCTCAATGGCTGATTGGTAAGAAGAAAACAAAACGACGAAAAGTAACGTTAATCACGATTAATGCTTTAGTCATATTCTTAGTTTGTCTTTTTGCCCTCTCATTCGAGTACGGCTTTATCAATGAGATATTTTTTATATCTATCTTAATGGCTTTGTTTGCTGCGATATTAACGGAATGGTATCTCGGCAGAATAAAGGTAAAGAATCCAGACTTAGCCGAAGCGATACGTCATAAAATGTGGGTAGCTGAAGAAGACATGGATTTAAAAACAAGAGTGAAAACCATGCTCCTTGGTGGCGGTATTGATAAACGTAAGAAAGTCGGGCCTTTGCATGGTGTGGACAAGCGGAATGGTGATAAATGAGTAAAATAAATGTCTCCTCTTGACTACCACGCATTGTTTCATTCGCTTATTGTAAGCTTTGCGGCCATAGGCGTGATATTTATATTGGGGGTAATTATATTCTATGCGCTAAAAGGCGCGAGGATAGATAAGCGTGAGTAAGACAAGTAATTTTTAACCGTCCGAGAGGACATAACAGAAGAAGCAGGAGAAAGAAGATGTTAACAGTAAATCATATAGATATTAACGGCACGCAAACCATAAGAGAGGTATATCAAACCTATTATGACCCTCAAGGGGCTGGCTCAGGCAAACTTGATCATGATCCTTGTCGGGGTGAGTTGGTTATTGAATGCATTGATGGAATGGGAGACGAGACTCATATTGAGAGAGTGCATATTTATCGAGGCGATGCTTACGTCATGAATAACACAGGTAAAACGGTAGCTACTTATAATCTAGGTGGGCATAAAATAGAAGAAGATACTATTAAGGTTGCATGATCGCCTTTCTTAAAAAATCATGGGAAGCCCTAGCAGGGATAGCGGTACTTATTCTCGGTATTATCTTTCTCAAAAAAGGGTCTAACAAAGACACGTTAAGCGCGAAGGAATCAAAGGCGGTAGCCGATGATCACATGCAACAATCAGAACATAAGAAAACAGACGCTAAGGACAGCCAGGAAGAGGCAAACACGATTCACGACGACAGCATTGAATTAGCTGATGACATCACACAACCGAAAGAACCAGTTAAACTCGGTCGCACTCGTCGTACTTTTTCTTCTAGCTAGTTGTGCGACACAGGAAAGTATTCAATTCTCTGAGATCGTAGAGAAGAATGCGAGCTTAAAAGAAGATATACCATCAAGGATCACAGTAGACCTAGACGCAGATTGCGACGACATAACAAATTTATGTGAGATCCATGCTGATAATCTTGTGATAGTGACGCAGATCATTACCAACTTCAACGACGAAGTAGAAAAACGGATCAAAGCTTATAACTCAATGGTCGACGCGGTGAATCACTGTGAATACGCCGGAGCTAAGAAGGATGAATCGATAGGCTATCTTGAGAGAGCCAAAGACAAAACCGAGCTACTTTCTACCATCAAATCAGGACTTTATCTAGCCCTTTGCGGGGCTTCACTACTTTACTAACTGCCTATCAAGCAGAGTCAAAACATTAACGTGAGGAATGTTTTTGGAAAGACCCCGTAGGAAAACAAATCGCTTGCACACGTATATATTGAGCCGAAAGATTGGGGATGGACTTAGCCCGGAAACGGCATATCGTCCAGAAATAGCGGATGAAGTCGGTAACTTTTGCTGTGTTGAGATCCAAGGAGATCGCTTCCTTGTTTGTATTGAAGAGTCAGAGTTAAGACGAGGAACAAATGATATTGACGTGTCGTTAAGCAATATGCCATCGATAAGGTCATCAATAGGATTAGCCCCTGACGGTGAGGTAAGCGAAGATCCTGAACAACTAGTTTACGATCTCGCTGTTGAGGTAGGGGCGGTACGCGGTGGACAATCTTTGGCACTAGGCTCAAGGATTAGAAAATAATGTTTACTGACAATTTTAACCGCACTGATGAGAATTTAGAGGCGGATGCTAACTGGACACGCGTTGATGGGGCAGCGGGGAAAGCCACTGTATCAACAAACAAACTCAGTCATGTTTCGGGGGACGAATCGGCTTTTCAATGCCCCGACCAAGCCAGCGCCGATCATTACACGCAAATCGTTAGGCAAGCGGGCTCAGGGTCAAGTTCCTTTGAGATAGCGGTGAGGTTAACCGATCATGATAATTTCGCGGGTGCATTAAGAAACGCATCAAGCAACTATCAGTTGTATAAACGTGTTGGTTCCACATTTACGCTGTTAGGGCAATATTCACTCGTACCGGCGATAGGGCATGTCGAACGAGTGGAGGCAAGCGGTAATTCTATTGAGGTATTTATAGATACCGTAAGTCGGGTAGGGCCGATCACAGTGACTGATCATAGCACAGAGACACGACAGGGTATGGTGGCGAGGGCTACAGGCACCGAGTTATGGGACGATTTTGAAGCGGGGGTCTTGGGCGGTGCAACCATACGCAGGAATCCATTAACCGGCCCATTTGACAGGCCATTCGCGGGGCCATTTGGATGAAATATGTAGGTGATTTTGCTGAGGACGCCACGGTTTATCTCATGTTTAATACCTTTGACAGTAATGATCCCGCTGCCTCTGTCACCATAACAAACTTCACTAATACAGATGTTCATATTCATAAGGATGATGGACTGACACAAAGGAATAATGCCGCAGGGATAACAGTGAGTATAGACTTTGACAGTATCACTGGCTCACACATGATAAAAATAGATACTAGCAATGATGCTGTTGCTGGTTTTTGGGTAACTGGATCTGATTATTTCGTCAGGATAGAAGGGACAACGGTTGATGCGGGAACAATCAATGCAGTAGTGGGCCATTTCTCTATTGAAAATCGATTTATGAGAGGGACGGATGCAGCAGGGGTTAATGCCGAAGTATTGGACGTTATGGAAACAGACACCTTTGCAGAGCCATCAAGTGTCCCAGCAGCCACAGCAAGCCTAAAAGACATGCTTCACTGGTTATTTACTCTAAGCCGTAACAAAGGTACGCAGACCAGCACCACCAAGGCACTCAGAAATGATGCTGATAATGCTGACATTGGAACAAGCGCCATTAGCGATGACGGGACAACCTTTACCCGTGCCAAATGGAGTTAATTAATGACTAATAACGTAACCCTCCCGGGCACTTCTAAGGTAGTCGCGACACGCGAAGACCGAATAAAATCCCGCCATCACCAATTAGTTGATCTTTCAGGCCCGCTTACCCCGTTTGGGGAACTGGATGTTGCAGAAAAAACCCCACAGGTACAGGTTAAATTTTCTTCTGGTCTAAATGCCGACATTGTTCAGACCTTAACCAATAAATCAGGCTCAACGGTGGTGGCGAGCAACGGGCTTTGTACGATAACGGTAGCGGGCGCAGCCGAGGCGTTTAGTCAAATCAGGTCAAAGGATGTCACTCGCTACGGTGCAGGACAGGGCATGACCGCGAGATTCACAGCTGCATTTTCTACGGGGTTGGCCGATTCAACGCTTTGGGCGGGGCCGGGCGATGATGATGAAATGCTCGGTGTTGGTTTCAATGGAACGTCCTTTGGCATTCTGCACAGGCGGTTTGGTGAGCTAGAAGTTAGAAGTATTACGTTTACAGCCGGTGGAGACGCAGGGGGCGGCACATTCACCTTAACCCTTGATGGAACAGCGGTTACTATTACTGTACCTGGGGGCAGTGCGACCATTGCCGATGTATGCGCCTTAGTGGTGGCGGCCTCGGACAATATATTTAACGCGGGCAGAGGGTGGGAAGTCCACACAAACGACTCTATCACGGTGACATTTATCTCACTGGTAGCGGAGAACGCAACAGGGACATTTAGTTTTGCCGATGTCAATAGTGGGGTAACAGCAGGGACATTCACACAAGGCACAACGGTATTAGCAGGCGTTGCGCCGACTGAGACAATTACTCCCCAAGCTAATTTTAATATAGATGTGCTTGACGGCACAGGGTCAACTTCAAACCCGTCAGGGATGACACTTGATCCCAATAAATTGAATGTATGGGATATAGGTATTCAGTATTTAGGCGCAGGAAACCTCTTCTTTGCCATTGAAGACCCCACAACAGGCCAATTTCAACCGTTTCATATGGTACAAAACGCGGGTGCATTGACAGTCCCTACGTTTAAAGATCCTACTTTTCATATGAACATGATCGCCAAGACCAACGCCGGGTTCTCCGGTGCGGCCCAAACGATCAAAACGTCCTCATTAGCGGGGTTCATCAACGGCAAAGAGGCGAATTTCGGCATTAGAGAAGAAGCGGTAAAGACCGTTAGTACAAACGGCACCACAGAGGTAGTGAATTGCGTACTACACAACGAGGAGGTTTTTAATAGCAGCAGGAATAAAGTAGAGGTATTCCTTAATTATTTAACCCTGATTAACGATGCAACAAAGCCTGTTAGGGTGGATATTTACCGCAATCCAACACATATTGACAGCGGCGTAACCCTTACATCTGTAGCAGGCACATCCGTTATGATAGGCGGTGCAGGCACAGGCACGCGGCAAGGCGGTGGTTTACTATTAACAGTTGGTGTAGATGCGGCATCATCGAAAGACCTGGATATTTCTGGTTTGGATATAAAAGTACGCCCAACAGAGACAATTGCCTTTGTTCAAACAAAGTTAAGCGGGGGCGCTGATGGGAATGTCACAATAGGAGTTGGATGGCTTGAGAGAACCTAATGCTACTCTGGTTATTTAATCAGAACGAACTCGATGCAAGCGACACAGATTTAGCTCTTAGACTATCAGCGTTTAACTTTTGCTCGGCAGAAGATCATATCCTCCCCTTTACAGACGGAAGTATTTCAGCGGGGGACAGGGCGCATTTATGGGGGATGTATACGGGCATATTGCCGGGTGGTGCCACAACCCCTCAAAAACACAGAGGCTTTATTGTTAATGTAGGAAGGGGAATGGGTTGATAGTTATTGGAGATATAATCGTCGATGAATATCTCTTTGGAGAAACCACTAGAATATCCCCCGAAGCCCCTGTTCCGATAGTTAACGTAACGAAGAAAGAAGAACGACCCGGCGGCGCAGCAAATGTCTCAGAGAACCTTAGATCGTTAGGAGTAAAACATAGCCTTATTGGATCTACTCCACTCAAGAAAACCAGAGTGATTTGCCAGGGCCAGCAGTTGTTACGGATAGATCAAAACGACATTGCAGAGCCTATAAAAGACTGTCCTGATGACAATATAATCTTTTCTGATTACGGCAAAGGCTCATTGAAGAACGTACAAGCCTTTATTAACCAAGCCACAGGTTTTACCTTTGTCGATCCAAAAGGAAGCTTTGACAAATACTCAGGATGTACCTTCCTCAAACCCAACCTTCTGGAGTTTAGAGAGGTGACTCAGGGAGACATAGTAGACGAAGCCAATTATATGCGTAAGGAATTGAATATTAACGCTATTTGTGTAACAATAGGCAAGGAAGGTATGATCTTAATCAGTGAAGAAGTGACCCATTTCCCTGCCGAGGCTCATGACGTATACGATGTTACGGGTGCAGGGGATACGGTGATTGCAGTCATGGCTGCGGCAATAGCGGAAGGATACAGTCTCAAACAGTCGGCTGGCTTAGCTAACAGAGCAGCAGGGCTGGTTGTTCAACGGCTTGGTACTTCAACGGTGACAAGGGATGAGATTGATTTTCACTAATGGCTGTTTTGATATACTACACAGAGGTCATATCCATCTACTCACGGAGGCTAGAAATTTAGGTGATTGGCTAGTCGTTGCCATCAACGATGATAAGTCAGTCAGACGACTAAAGGGAGAGAACAGGCCAATAAATACTCTGGAAGACAGAACAGTGGTATTAAATGCCCTAGAATGTGTGGATCGAGTGATCCCTTTTACTGGGGAAGAAGATTTACTCGAGATAATTAACGAGATAAAGCCTGATTTACTGGTCAAAGGCGGTGATTACAAGGCAAAGGAGATAGTCGGATCAGAGATGGTAAAGGTCAAAATCATCCCTTATCTCGATGGGCATTCAACATCAATAATCTTACAGGGGCAACAAGATGGGAAACTCTACACAATTGAATGACTTGAATCACACAGAGAAGGAATTTGTGTTACACAGCGTGACACATCCCAAGGACTCTAGCGCAGAGGCGGCAAGGCAAGCCGGGATTACCCCTGAGTCAGCCCGAACACGAGCATACGAAATGAACCAAAAGCCAGAGATCCAACAAGCTATAGCCGAACTAAGGGAGAAAATAGGTGACGGGATAGACGTTAAACAACTGGTGACTGATACATTGACAAATGTTGCCATGAACGGTGCAGACAGGGACAAGGTCAATGCAGCGGTACACTTAGGCAAGACACAAGCCATGTTTACTGATGTAGTCGAGACTACGAAGAAGGACTATGATGATCAAAAGCTACTGGACGAGATAGAAGAGAAGTTTGGTAAAGAAGCCAGAGACAAGGCCGCAGAGGAGCTAGGGGGAGAGTAATTGATATCTTAGTGACACTAACGAGCAGGGAATTAGGTAGGTGTGGTCGTATAACACTACCTAACGACCAGTTACCCATAGACACAGAGATAACTCATAGAACCTATGGCAAAGGACTGTAAAAGGTAATAGGAAGTGATGTCACTAGCCTCCCTTTATCCCTTAACACACCACAAAAGTGGGGAATTACACCAGTCTAACCAAGTTAGCCCTAGGTATCTAGCAACATAATCAGTAGCTTAGGTCTCCCCACTGGGCACAATACGCTGATAGCTAGTGTTACCAACACATTGTATTTAACATAATCCATGTTCTGCGCATATGGCGGTGCATCATTGTATGGAAGTGGGGAATTCCCTCAGATTGAAGGGGTGGGACACCCCCCTGGCCTTGGGGAAAGAGTTCTAGCACCCCTCAATTATCCACACCAAATAAAAAAGCCTGTCCTAGGACCTTCCTAATTAGGCGCTTATTTTGGAAACAACCAGATTATGAAAAACGCCCGATGAGTACTGTCGGGATTTTATTGACGGTCCTACCAAAAAGGATCAGAACAGAGGCATTGAAGCGATGGCAATTTTAAATATACGATATTTAGAAAAGATGGGGGAGGACTCCAGGGGGAAGCCTGTTCCTGTAGGAGAATTGGGCGGGAAGTCAGGTGGTGAAGCCTTAACTTATACCACTTCGACAGTGATAAACGGCGGGGCAATTCCAAAATGGGCGAAATTTGTCCGGTTCCTAGCGGATGCCGATGTGTATATTGATGTTGCAGAAACCCCAATTGCTACGGTTAATTCTTTAAAACTGGAGTCAAATGTAGCGGAGTATTTTGGTTTAAATAATCGCAAGGTCAGGGAAGGTAACTTATCAATCGCTGCCTACGACGGGAGTTCATAATGAATCCACAACAAATCAAAAAAGCCAATTCTGAGGCAATGTCTTTTATCGCCATCATGCAAGATCCTAAAAAGTTTCTAGCAATATCCGAAGACCTGGACCAACGTTTATCTAAAGAAGAAGCGAATATTGCTGAGATAAAAAATCTTAAGGGGATGGTTGACACCCTGGCCCAGGCAGAAGAAATTAGGAACGAGGCCAATGCGCATAAATTACGCGTTCAGACCGAATGCGAAGATTTGGCAGGCAAGGCACAAAATGAATTAATTGAGGCCGAAGCAACCGCTGACGAACTAACCACTAAAGCAAGAAACGCCAACAATGAGGCTCAACGGCTACAAACCGATGCTAAGGAGGCCCACGACATTCGAGAAGAGAACATCCTTCATCGTGAACAACGACTATCAGCAAAGGAGAACTCCTTAGCGGAGGCGACTAAATTGCTTGAAACCAGGGAAGAGGATTTGAAGAAGAAGGTACAGAAAGCCAATAGTATGTTTTCGTGAGTATTTTATTCGCTACACCAATGTTCGGGGGGCAGTGTACGGTGGAGTATTTTGAATCTTGTATGGATTTGACCCGGCAGATGTCTTTAGCGGGGACCGAGCATAATTTCATTGTTAGGACGAACGAATCGTTAATCACCCGGGCCAGAAATACGTTAGCCGCCGAGTTCATGTTTGATTCACGTTTTAAGGACTCTGAAGCCTTGATGTTTATCGACGCGGATATCCAGTTTCAGGCGGAGGATGTGGCAACGTTGTGGAATCTTCTTGTGGAAGGCGATCATGACATAGTGACCGCCGCCTACCCGATGAAACGAGAAGGGTCGGATGTGACTGCATGGAAGGATGGCAAACTAGTCAATTTGGACGACTTTGACGGGCCGACTGAGATAGATTTTGCCGGGACGGGTTTTCTCATGATCCGACGGCGAGTGTTTGAAAAAATGGCACAGAAATACACCACCTTACGGCACAAGGAAGGGCATGTCGGAGAAGTCTATGCTTTTTTTGATACGCATGTGGTCCACGGTGATACCTGGGAGGATTCCTGGTACTGTTCTGAGGATTATGCTTTTTGTGATCGCTGGCGAGGGATCAACGGCAAGATAATATTAGATCCTTCTATACGATTAGGACACGTAGGCCGGAGGGTCTATCGTTAGAATTCGTGGGGGGTCGGGTTTGGGTGATGCGCTTTACGTCCAGGCTATCGCTAGAGAACTCGTTAGCCAAGGAGAAAAGGTAGAGGTTTGTTGTAATTGGCCGGAAGTCTTTTCTCAGTTAAACGTAAACGTCTCACCCTTCACCCGGCAGAATATCGATATCCTTGCCCATTATTCAAAACGTAAATTTGAGTCAGGCACGCAGTTTGATAATGTTTGTACCGAAGCGGGTGTCAAAGCGGATTTACGTTTAGACTGGGAGGTCCAAAGAGAACGACTTTTCCCCAAAAGGATGCTCCTTGTTTACATGCCAAGGACTCCGATGGACAGGAATGATCATTACGGGCGAGAATTATTTCCAAACTGTGAGCGTTTCGATCAGATCTTAGAAGTAATCAAACCTCATTTCTACACCGTCTTAGTCGGGAAGGGAAAACCTAAATACGATTTAGGTAATATCGATTTAGATTTAGTCAACAAAACCTCTGTTACAGATTTAATCGATCTAGCTAAAACGGCAGACAGATTAATAGGCCAAGTCTCAGGCATGATACCGCTGGCTGAATCTTTTAATAAAAAATGCCTCGCTATATGGTCCTCACGTGGTCTTGAGTGTGGAGATCAAAGGATCAGCTCTATAACACCAAGGAAAATATGCCACAAGTCAACGTCGTACCATGTGATAGACAACCAGGAGAATATCGAGAAAACAATCATGAACTTCCTGTGAACTTTGTTACTTATATGGACGTTGCACAAAGATTCCAGGGGAAGAAAGTGGCTATCGTAGGCAGTGGGCCAAGTTGTTTGGATAATGAGATAGGATTTATAGACTCCCACGATATCGTTATCCGGGTCAATAATTATAAGAACGATGAATTCACAGGGTTTAGAACAGATGTCTATTACAGCTTTTTCGGCGTGTCGATAAAAAAACAGAAGGAGGAATTACAAGATCATGGTGTGACCTTATGTATGTGCAAGTTGCCTAATGAGGACTTTATTCAATCTGAATGGCATGTAAATAATGGAAAGACCCACGGCATACAATTTAAAGCGGTTTACCAACGGAGGAAGAACTTCTGGTTTTGTGATACCCACATCCCAACGAAAGAACGACTCCAGGCGTACATGAAGTCGTTAAAAGGTCACATGCCGACGACGGGGTTTAGTTGTATTCTTGACGTATTATCATTTGATTGTGATATTTACATAACGGGATTTGATTTCTTTACTTCAGGGATACATAACGTTAATGAGAAATGGGGCAAAGTTAACACAAGAGATCCAATTCGTCATCGACCTGATTTAGAATTGCAATGGTTAAGAGATAACCCTTCCGAAAGACTGACCTTTGATGAACATCTTCAGAACCTTCTATGAAGTATAAAGGTAAAGACTATCCTGATTATTTAAAAGAGGGCAATGCGTGTCAATATATTATCCCTATTGCGAAACAGTTTTGTAAAGGGGAGGGCATAGATATAGGTTGTGGTAAATGGCCCTTCCCCGGCGCGTTACCCTATGATTTAATTTTAGATAACGATGCGTACGATCTTCCAGATAAGCAGTTTGATTATATATTCTCTTCTCATTGTTTAGAGCATTTGGAAGAACCTTACGAAGCCCTCAAGCACTGGAAGACCAGGCTAAAAGGAGGTGTGTTATTTTTATATCTTCCTCATCCTCATATGGAGTATTGGAAACCCGAGAACTGTAAGAAACACCTAAGTTCCTGGCATCCGAAGGAAATGGTGAATATCTTAAAAGACATGGGGTTTAGTAATATTTTATTCAGCGAAAGGGATCTGAACTGGAGTTTCTCTGTCGTCTGTCATGGATAAGTTTATAAAACGACTCGATGCCAAACAGGATAAAGACCTCATGCTTACTGGGGAGATCGCCTACCAAGCAGACATGAGTAAAAAGGAGGAATACGGTAAAGCATATTTTGATATTTACAAGGAATACGAAGGGTCTAAGATTGCTTCAAGATTAAACAAAGGACGCAAAGACTTTGTTAACAGGTATCACGTAAAAGATTTATTAGATATTGGAATTGGGTCAGGCGAATTTATAAAGACCAGGGAAAGAACCTATGGCTATGATATTAATCCTTGCGCGGTTGAGTGGTTAAAGAAAGAAAATAAATTTGAGAACGACTTCGGCAAACATCTGGCCGTTTCATTCTGGGACGTACTGGAGCATGTAGAAAACCCGGAGATTTATTTAAAACGGATCAGAAAACATGCTTATCTATTCGCCAGTGTTCCTATATTACGATTAAGGAAGATAAGAGAATCCAAGCATTACCGTCCTGGCGTACATTTATATTACTTCACGGAGAAAGGTTTTATTGATTGGATGGCGATGTACGGTTTTCGTCATTTAGAAACCAGTGATTTAGAAACCAAGGCTGGAAGGGAGGATATATTAAGTTTTGCCTTTAAAAAGGACTTACCTGATTACAGGGATATGATAGGTCAGTATAGGGAGTTACACGATTCACAACATTACGGTGATTCTGGTTATCTTTATCTGGAGGAAATAACAGACGTTGTTAAACAATTAAATCCTGGATCTATTTTAGATTACGGTTGTGGGAGGAGTGATTTAGTTGCCCACTTTTATAAGGATGGCGAAAGGAGATTGTTTAGATTTGACCCGGCACTTAAACGTCATAATGTAATGACCGAGAAGCACATGGATTTAGTGATATGTTGTGATGTGATGGAGCATATCTTAATGGGTGATATTGATCGGGTTTTCACTGAGATTAAGAATAAATCCTCTAATGCGTTATTTACTATCTTTTTAAATAAATCGAAAGCTAAATTACCAGACGGGAGAAACGCCCATGTAACCCTTTTAAGTCGTGGTGAGTGGATGCGCTGGATAGCGGACATATTTGGTAAAGCGGTAGAGGTTGATCGCGTACATGAGAAGATCTTAATGGTTAAAACATGGTGATTAATGCTGTGTAGTTATGATGACTGACTTTTCTTCCTTTGGGATAGATCCAAAATTCATGAAGCTACCCAAGCTGGCAGGGACTTATTCAGGCTTGTTAATTATCGCTTCAGGCGGTCGATGTGTATGGGATGATTTAAAACGGGCGGGGATGGCAAAGAATCACGATCCTCTTCCGCATGTGATGTGCGTCAATGAAATGATTATGTTCTACCCGGGTGAGATCACTCATGCTTATTCAAATAATCATAAGTTTTTACCTAAATGGACAGACACCAGAAGAGATCAATACCAGTCTCGTTACGAAAAGAAGATCAAAACCCACTCTAACAAACATGGCGGCGAGTATACGTGGCCGTGGCCGGGTCATGGCACATCCTCATTAAACGCGGTCTATACCGGACTTGCGTTAGGCTATGATCGCATTTGGCTTTGCGGTGTCCCCCTGGACGATAGTGGACATTTCTGGGAAGCCCCGTGGGAGCGGACCAATTTTGTTCATGAGGTCGCGGACAGGGACGGGGAGATTAAATATTGGGGCAATGCAAAGCAAAAGATATTTGAAGATAAGGTCAGATCGTTTTCTGGCCGCACCATGAACTTACTAGGCTTACCATAGGAGTACCAAATGAAAGATGTTCGTATAATTTCAGAAACAGACCATTACGCTGTAATACGTTGTCCTTTTGATCCCTATTACAAAGAAACAGACAAAGAATACACCTTGCGGTTCCTTGAGCAGATCTTAGAGCAGGGATACCGACCTATCTTTTATGAAAATCGTCAACATGGGTTTGTTTGTGAAAAACCAGGAGTAAGAGCAAAAGCCATTGACAAAGCAGCTTGAGTCGTTAGCGAAGGCCAAAGACTCTCTTGAGCAACGCCTTCGTTTTCGGAAGTTCAAGCAATACCGCCCCTACGGACACCCCGACACCCTATACCCTAATGGAAAGCTTTGTATAAAAGAAAACTGGGAATCATGGTCTAACAAACCCTGGCAGCTAGACTTTCACAACACAAAGGACAAAGAGAAAGGGAATATTTGTGCTAACGGGGTAGGGAAGTCTCTCTCTTGTCTTTGGGAGGTTGTCGCGCACCTATTGGGTGAATATCCGAAATGGTACAAAGGATTTAAGTTTGAAAAGAAAGTCCGGGCGTGGGTAGGGGCAATTGATGCCTCCTTACAAGTTGAGGGTGTACAGCAGATCCTTTTAGGTGAAGATTTAGAAGGCTCGTTAGGAACAGGACTTATTCCACGGGACAGGATCAAGGGCAAGCCGAAACTGCGTCAATCAGGCGTACCGAACACTGTTCATCAGGTAATTATTGAAGGGAACTATGGTTACTCACATTTAATTTTTAAGACTTACGCGCAAGGGTGGAAAGCATGGCAAACCGCCGCCCCGGATGTGGTTTGTTTGGACGAGCAGCCGGATGATAATGATATCTCTCAAAAGAAAATCTTTGAAGAATGTCAGACTCGTATATTTAGATCATCAGGAATGCTTCTGGCTGGCTTGACCCCCTTGTTAGGCGAAACTGATCTAACCCGACACTTCATGTACCCGAAGGCCGAGGGGATATATCTCTCTCGGGCGACATGGGATGACGTGGGACATTTAAAAGAGAAGGACAAGGATAGGTTGAGAAAAACCTACCCGGGTCACTCCGTTGAATCAAGGACGTTAGGTGTCCCGATGATGGGAGAGGGACGGGTATTTGATGTAAACGAGGATGAGATAAAAACCCCTCGTATTGAAATACCGCGTCATTTTGCCCGTATAGCGGGGATAGATTTCGGGGTGGGTGTTGGTCATCCCACGGCAGGCGCGTGGTTAGCGCATGACAGGGACAGGGATATTGTTTATTTGTACGATGAGTACAGAAAGGAAGCAGCAGATTCTCTTTACCATGCAGAAGCGTTTAAAAAGAGGAGTAAATGGATACCTGTCTCCTGGCCGCACGATGGACACAAGACCTCGGACTTAACCCGTGATAAATCATCAGGCCAAAGTATATCCGATGTTTACCGTGGACATGGATTGAACCTATTACCTATTTCCGCGAGATATAAAAAGGACATAGGTGGCGCACAAGATCAGTGGCCTATCATTGATGAAATGGAACAACGAATGAAGACCGGACGATTTCTAGTCTTCAGTGATTTAAATTGGTTCTTTGAAGAGTTTAGATCTTTCCATCGAAAAGAAGGAAAGATCGTTAACAGAAGAGAAGACACGATTAAAGCAGTTATGTACGCCTTAATGATGTTGAGGTATGCGTACACTGAAACCATCCCTAAATATAAAAGCAGTTTTAGAGGCTTGAGAGCAAACCCATGATAGATGCAGAGTTGATCCCCGAAGCCCTACAAAAGCACTGGGCATTTCATGGGGCAAGGTTATCTGAGAAAGAGCGTTACAAAGGGCAAGATGTCTATTATGCAGAGGGCGGACCCCATCATGATGCCGATAGCCTTAATATCGAACCGGGCGATGAATGGATGCTGAAGGGTTATTATCTTTCTGCTTTCGGAATTCAGCGTGGTAAAGCGGTGATTGGGTTCCCCTTGTATTTTAAATTAAATCACGATACGCATATGAAGAAAGACGAGCGGATCAAAGCCCGGATTGAAGCCGCTAAATTTGCCGCACATGAAGCGATAGACGTTATGTTGAACGTAGGACTCTTGGAGACGTATGCAGGCAATATTATTCTCCCCGCAGGCCATGCCTAATGGCAACAAAAAGACGGATAAGAGAAGATGATTTCGATCATATCGCTGAGTATGTTGATGATCAGTTCAAGCGCAGAAAAAAGAATCGAATTGACCTTGATAGGCAAATAAAAGAAATTGATCGCCAGGTCGCTATGCGGCCTAAAAACGATCATAAAACATTTGAAGACGGTACGGTAGATCCGCGTAGAGCATGGTTACCGGAGATCGAGCTACCTTTACAAGCTGAAGCCCTGGAGACATTAACGTCTGATTCAAGAGCAATGGAGTTCCCCGACTCCGGTCCGTGGTTCGCCGCCCATTCAGAGTTATCGGATGAGTATTTAGATAGGGCCAGCTTTACTGGGATCATCGCCGGAGATTTAAACGACGTACCGTCTATTATCGATCAGGATAATGCAGATAAATTAGTCATGGGGTTTTTAAATCATTTCCACCGTCAGTATGATTTTTTTGGGAATGTAGATGTCATTAACGCTGAAGCCCTTAGTTATGGCGCTGGTGTTGGGAGGGTGAAGCGCACACAAAAGACCGTCTTTCTAAATACCGCCAGAGGGGTTGTCAGGGAAGATATGAAGTTCCCTGTTTTGATCCCAAGGTCAATTAAAACCACGTATTTAGATGATAGAAAACACATATTAATGCATGAAGGCTTCAGCGTAGGCCCGTTGACGATCTTTTGCGATACTCGCGCATTAAAAGATGTACAGAAACAAGCCAGTAAAGGATCAACTGATCCGAATATAGAAACCGGAGGCTGGCGACCTAAAATAATAAGTAAACTTGACCCAGACGATAAAGGCAACATTCAGTTACTCGAAGCCGAGGGTGACTTTATCATTCCTAGAAAGTCAAATGGGGCGATCTCTCTACCTGGGACAATTGTCACCGTCGCAGTAGGTAACAATGCTATCAAGGTTGTAAGACTTCGCTTCAGACAAGATCCCTTTAATTCAGTTTTAGAATTTCATTACAATAAAGAGAACGTGGGTACACCCTATGGGTCGTCTCCATTAAGAAAAGGACTTCCGCTTCAGGCAGCGGCAACCGAAGCACTAATGCGTGTCGTAGAGGCTTCAGCCTTAAATTCTCAACCTCCGATAGGCTATGATCGTAGCGATATGTGGTTTGCTCAATCAGGCGGGCCAAACGTAGAGCCGGGTGCGCAATGGCCGACCATTGGGGATGTTAATGTCCACACCATAGGCAACCCAAGAGATTTGATGATTGTCTATCAAGGATTCTTATCCCAGTACGCCGATGCGGTAGGTATTCACAGAGCTAGGTTAGGCGCACAAACGGTTTCTCATACGACAGCTTTTGCTAAAAATGCAGAACTACAACGAGGGCAGGTGAGAACAGTCGATTATGTCAGGAGTACGTTGAAAGGTCCGTTGACTCAATTCCTTGATATGGAATATAAAATGGGAAAGGGGTTTAGTGGAAAGCAGTCTTTCTGGATAGAGTCATACAGAGGATTTGTAGAGATTGAAAATAAACACCTGCCTGATAAAGCAGTTTTTGAAGCGCATGGAGCCGGGGAGCCTCAAGAGCAGCAAGCAATACGAGAACGTAGGTTTCAGTCATTGAGAGAAGCACTACAAGCGGATTCAATTAATATACAACTAGGCGGGAAACCCATTATGAATCTTCCTTCGATGATAGAGCAAATATTACTAGAGGGTGGCTGGACTGATATTGATCCATTACTAAATCCTGAAGGGGAATTGCAGGGGCCAGCAGAAGATCCAGCACAAAATGCCCTACTTCAAGAAGAACTAGGACTCTCATGAACCCAATTTTAAATAAACAAGACGAAGCCTATTTGAGCGGCTTGCAAGAATCTCCCGTTTGGATGGGAATATTAAAGAAATTAAAGAATGCTGAATCATTACCACGTTATTCACCGAAGATGGAAGAGGCTTTCCACTTGTGGATCTACAAAAGTGGTGGTTTAGACGCAACTGAGGGGCTGTTAAGTTTATTGTCCCTTAAACCTATAACACTCAAGCAAGAGGATAAAACATGAATAAAGAAGTCGTGGCTGAAACGTCAGAGGTAGCTCCAGAGGAGACTATTCAAACCGAAAGCGCACAGACCGATGAGAAGTCATTAGATGATCTACTTACTGAATTTAGTAGTGAATTTGACAATGACACAAAAACTCCCGAACCAGAATCCACTGAAAAAACAGCAGAAATTAGCGCAGCGGACATTGCTGAAGTAAAAGGCTTTATGCAAGAGCAACGTGATGCAGCGACGGATAATGCAGTTTTGGATGCGGCAAAAACGGTTAAAGCGGCCATCGGTGATGGTCTATCGGTTAATATCTCAGAACAGCGCATTGTAGATTCGCTCTACGGCAGAGCAGCGAGAGATCCAAAATTTACCCAAGCATTTGTTAGTCGAGACGAAAAACCAGAGTTATGGAATAAAGTCTTAACGCAATACGCAAAAGAATATCAGGCAGATTTAGGTCAACCAATAGATCAACAAGTCACTAGTGATCGTGAAGCTGTAGTTACTTCGATTCGGGGTCAATCAACGGCAAAAGAGGAAGCTCCGAACATGGATTCATGGTCTGACAGAAGGTTCCAGAATTGGACTAATACCGGGAAAGACGATCCGAATTTACAGTAAGGTGTTTCCGATGGGACACTATCATGGCATTAACAGTATCATCGACAGACGGCGAAGTACCAAAGCCGGTCAATGTCGCGTTTGAGCAGACGCTTTTAAGAAATGCTCGCCCACTAGCCGTCTATTTCATCGGTAGTCAACCTGGAGATTTACAGGAACACAAAGGCACAGCTACTATTGGATGGAGACGGTTCAACACATCGGCAGATAACGCTTCGGCTATCGCCCCTTCCACCACTGCACTATCAGAAATAACAGGTAACGCAGCGTTTGGTATGGGTCGTACCCCGGACGTTGTCCACCGTACCGACCTAACGGCTACCGTAGCGAAATACGGACAATTCTTTTATGTGAACGAGGAAGTGGATGTATTTAACTTCAATCACACTACTAACGGAATTGTGATGACGTTGGCTATTTCGGCCGGTCGGTCACTAAACTACCTACACAGAAACACGGTAGAGGACAACGCTACCTTACGGTATGCGAATAACGAGGCGAGTGATGGCCTGGTTGAGGACGTTGTGAGTATTGGTGATTTAGACCGCTCTATCAATGAACTTGTCAGTCTGTTTACGATGCCTTTCGCGCCCATGACTAATGGGTCTACCAATATCGGCACAACGCCGCACCTACCTTCCCTTTGGGGGTTTTGCCACTCACATGTGGCTTATGATGTAAGTAAGATAACTGGTTTTAAATCAGTTGAGACTTACGCCGGACAGGTGCAAACGATGCCGGGTGAATTTGGTTCCTATGGTATTGCGGGTCAAGCAGTACGCTTTATCCAGACACCAGAGGCATCTATTGACGTAGGCGCGGGTCAAACAGCTTCAGGCGATGTTCGATTGACATCAAGTGCGGCTGATCTTTATACCATCATCATAAAGGGACGCGATGCAGATGGCGCGGTTGGCTTAGGCCAGCAAATGCCTGACGGCTCGTTTATCAGCGGTGAGGGCAATCCAGGCCCGATCAGCTTGATTGTGAAAGGCCGGAATACGTCAATGCCTTCAGGTATCGATGATCCGTTTGACGAGATCACGTCTATGGCATGGAAATCATGGTATGCGGGGACCGTTCTTAACGGTAACTGGATTCGTGGTATTCGTGTGGCTTCAACCGACCTTACTAACTAGGTCTAATGGCGGGGGGAAACCCCCGCTTTCTTTGGAGGGTTTATGGGCATAATCAAGCAAGACGTAGTAAAGAATATGGATACCGATCAGGCGTTGAATATGGAACCCCAACGTATTACTCGCTCTGTTTGTCACCGTATTTTAAAACGGTACAAAGTGAAGCATGACGTAAGAGGCTCGCTAGATTACATGTTAGATATAATGAGATTGAATGAGATCCCATTTGACCCACCTAAACCCGGTCCTGTGACAGATGTAGACGGGAAGATTATTGATTTTGAGCGTAAACCTGCTTTACCCAACCCAAATCTTGAATTTGCCGAAGATGGTTTCCCTAAACATATTGGTAAGGTAAAAGGGATGTGTAAAGAAAGAGGAATTAAATTTAAGAACAAGGGTTCAACACGCAAATATTTAGTTAGTCTTTTACAAGATTATATGAGAGAACAGCGTGGCTAAAACATTATTGAACGGCGTTAATGAGGTGATGAAACGCGCCAAGCTCATACAGGGTGACTCTGGCACATTAACCTCACTCACCGACTCACCCAGGCAGGTCTGGATAGACCAAATCGTCCAAACATGGAACGAGGTCATGGAAGAGTTATATTCCGTCTCTGACGTTCCTATGCCGACAGAACTGAGCGAGAGTACGATCACCCTAATAGACGGGACCAGGAATTACACGTTAGACACGTTTAACACACTAAATTGGCCGATGATTGATGAAACGAATGGGCAATACATTTATGAACAGGTAGGCGGGTATTCAGCCTTATGGAAGTCACAGCCTATCCCATCAACGTATACGGGCTTGCCGTTATATGGTGCGATACGAGAAACAGACGGTGATTTATATTTAGATCGTCTCCCCACGGCTTCGGAAGCGGGGTTAGTTTATAAATATCGTTACCATAGAGATATTTCTGTCTCAACCGCGGCGGCGACGTTTCCTTTTAAAGATGAAGTCTTTAGGGCATTAGTGCCAGCGGTAACGGCTTTATTTAAAGCAGAGAACCGCAAAGACGCAGCGGTTGGGTTTGCGGATAACATGGGCAGAGCAGCTAGATTATTATCAAACGCTCATGTTCGATCGCATTACGGTCCGCAGCGTTTTCGTAGCAGGAGGGGGGTAGCGTTCCCGTTTGACATTGGCCCTACCTTTGATCAATGACAACCATAAAAATAGAAGATGGTCTTGTTCTTAAATTCGGGGGAGGGGTTCATTCACGGGCAAGCTCAGACGATATAGATTTAAGAGAATGCACCGATGGGGCTAATTTTGAGTTAGATCTTGAGAATAATTCCTTTAGAAACAGGAAGCCATTTGAGAAATTAATTACCGCGCCTAATGGACAATCGATCTTAGGCGGTGGGACGTTAATAAAGTCGGACGGCACAGTCCAGTCTTTCTTCCAATCAGGCGATACAGTTTATGAGTATGGATCTGACGGGTCACTAACTTCAATAGCGACCGTCAATGCTACCTCAAAGTTAAGAGGGAGATTAGAACATAATTGGCAATTAACGGATAAAGTTATTGTAACCGATTTAACTTTAGGCGATGTCGTTATGGAGTGGGACGGGGCCAGCTTTATAGATGTTTCTTTTACCAAAGAAGATCCTGTTTCTCCAACACCGTTCGGAACCTTTAAAGCTAAATATTGCGTCGTCATCAATGAGAGAGCCTATTATTTCAATGTTGACGATGGGACAGCCACCCCTAATTTAATAATCGGATCGTTAAGAAGCGACTACTCTTTCTTATCAACATCAAACAGACCTTCCTCTTCGTTAAGTGCAGAAGACCCATTCTTTTTAATTCAGCCTGATTTACGCGCTATCAATGGGGCGGTCGGGGCGTTTAACACTATTGCCACCTCATCTGACGGGAAAGGGGCAGTCTTCCAGCTTACGGGAGTGGATGCAACAGATTTTGCTATGACTCCCTTGTTCCCCAGGTCAGGAGCTTCGGGGGATGAGGCGGTAGTCTACGGCGGGAACGATATTTTCTTTGGCAGAGCTTCAGTTATTGAAAGCCTAGCTTCTACCAATCGTTTTGGTGATGTTGAGGCGGACGATCTAACTGTAGGAATTTCCGACAAAGTAAAAGGCTTTAAGGATTGGGTATTAGTATATAACTCCGAAACAAAACGCATGTATGCGTTTGCAGACGGGAAATCGGATTTATGGGTATTCCATCAGTCTATATTTCAATCTGGCGGTGAGTTATCCCCTTGGTCGAAATGGACGACTATTCACCCGTTAAAGTTCCAACCTACCTTTGTCATGAACATGCTTGATCCGGCTGACGGTCTTGAGTACGTCTTCATGGGCGACTCGGACGGCAATATATACCGCCTTGACGGGAAATCAGAGGGTAGTGATGCAAATACAGATACCATCACTACCGAGAGACTATCTGGTTTGTTTTCAATGCCGATGGACGCTCAAGCGTACGACATTAACGGATGGGTCAAATACAGAAAGGATCAAGAAGGGTCATTAACTATCCGGCTTGAATATCAAGGGATGAACGTTTTTAACGAAGAGATCCAATTAACCTTACCGCAAGCCGTAGGAACAAGTTTCTTTGGCAGCGGTTCATTTTTCGGAGGTACAGATGTCTTTGGAACCCTCAACTTCCAAAAAATCACAAGACAACTCTTCGCTATCCCAGGCAGAGGAAACGAGTTCCAAATCAGAGTTATCACTACCGGCCCCGTTGAAATTACGGAAATCGGCCTCCGGTTTGAAGCGACCAGTTAACTTAATAAAGAAGTCGGTATCTATTAACGATATTGACGAAAAAGATATTAAATTAGCTTATTTGTCTTACAGATTAGGACAGTTACCGCAAGGATGGAAATCTACTGAAGGATTAAAACCGTTAGAGTTTACACAAGTATTTGAAAATTTTGTCTTTGAGAATTACACCAACGCATGGTCTGTTAGGGATAATAATGATCTGATTGTAATAATCTTCGGTATTTTGATTTCTGGTTTTACTTTCGTAGGCGATGTGATTTGGAACCCAAAAGCCGGAGCTAAAAATAAACTCATGGCAGGCGCTAAATTTTTTACTGAAACAAAAGATGTGCTAATGCTCTCAGAGTTTAAAGACAAACCTTATTATGAGAGATTGATGGATTATGGAATATTAAGACGAGTAGGAACGGTATATAAAGATAATGCACGAATGGCGCAGTTCCAGACGAGGGTATAATGGTTGATTTAGTGAAGTCAGTATTTAGTGGCGACAGCGGCACAGCCGATGCTTCGGTAGCGATTAGTAGGGAGACTAACCAGCAGATAGCGGCTTCTACGCAGCAACAAATAGCTGCGCTTGAAAGGTCAAAGCTTATTGGTGGCGGTGGGTTATTCTCTGCTTTTGATGAGTTTGGGCGGATAACCGTTACACCAACGCAGAAAAGACTTTCCTTGGTAGGTAATTTATCAAAAACATTAAGCGATACTGCAGGACGGTTTAAATCCCTTGGAGATAAAGTACGTCCTGGGTTTAGTGAATTCAGGAAAGCCGGTCTTGAGAACTTACGCGGTCAACGACGAAGAGTAGTCGGGGACTTGAGACAAAATCTTGCTCGAAGGCGTATAGCGGGGAGTTCTTTTGCTTCCGATGCTGTTTCAAGGGCAGAGGCAGAATTTCAGCAACGTGAGGATGAGTTTACTTCTCAGACATTCTTGCAGGAGATTGACACACAAGCGAAACTAATCCAAACAGAAACAGAATTCGCCAGAGCTTCTATTGAAACGGCTCTAGCGGAATTGAATTTAGAAACAGAAGTGGCTCTGCAATTAACCGGCTTGTCTAATGCTGGTGTTGCTCAATTAGGCTCAGCACAAACCAGTGCTTTGAGCGCCTTAAGTCGTAATTCGGCCGCCGCTTTATTTGGATCAGCAGAAAGCAGTGCTGGGTTCCAGCGTGAATTGCTCGGTTTTGGTCTGAGTTTTATATAGAGGTGTATTATGGCAGGTAACTTTTCAGCAGGACTTTCAGCAGGGCGCGGTCTTCGAGAGCAACGCCAACAGGAAAGGCAGCGTTCTATAGCGTCTGAAGTAAAAGAAAAGGAAAAGCGTACCACTGATTTTCAGCAAGGATCTACGCAAACTATACAGGCGATAGTTGGGGCAAGACAAAATGGTGCGCCAATTGAACAGCTTGAACCTTTAGCGAATGCCGTTTTAAAAACTAACCAGATGCTTATTCTTAACGGGGATATCCCCCCCGAGTCGCTTGGTCTTACCCGTCAAACTCTATCAACAGCCTTAAATACCAAGACCAATGCAGAGGTAGCGCTTGAGGAAGACGCAAGAAAAACCACCCTGGCCGCTTCTAATAAATCAGCCGAAGTGATAGCGGAGCAAACGGCCAAGGCAAAGTTTCCTGATAAACCAGAATTGAGGACAATTGGTAATCAAATTATTCAGATCAACCAAGTAGAAGGAGGCGTAGAGACAGAAGTTGTTTTCTCTGGCGAAGCCCCCACAGGTACACCAAACCCCCAGACTTTTTTAAACCCGGAGACTGAGAAGTTTTTTACTGTTGATGCCAATAATATTGAAGAGGTTAAAGCGGCCCAAGCAATAGGGGCGTTTAAGCAAACACCTCCTTCTGGTGGAGCCGCGCCGATCACAGCAGGTCAACGCTTAGCCGCGGGGTTCGCTCTTAGAACAAAAGATGCTGGTGCAGTATTAGATGATATCGGTGATCAATTCACAGGCGTACTTTCGAGAGGTGTTGGGGCTGTTCCAGCAGGACTTAAAACGGAAGATAGGCAGCGATTTGACCAGGCAACCGAGAACTTTATTAACGCCACTCTTAGAAGAGAGTCCGGCGCGGCGATATCTCCAACAGAGTTTACAACGGCAAACGTCCAATATATTCCCCAGGTTGGTGATAAAGACGATGTGTTAGCCCAGAAAAAGAGAAACCGGGAAGTTATTATTAAGGCATTAGAATTAGAAGCTGGATCGGCTTTTGCTGAATTAGAGACAGCGTTACCAACTGATTCTGTCGATGTGAATGGTAAAATGATGCCTGTTGGATCGACAATTGATTTACCTAACGGTCAACGGGCTACTATTTTACAAAACGGTTCCTTAAGGATTCTCTAATGGCTTTTAAATCAGGGCAGACTATCTCTCAAGAGGAAGCCTTTCCCGTAGAGGAAGGCCCGCGTTTTCAAACAGGTCAAGTTATCAATGCTCAGGAGGTATTCGGTAATAGTTCGCCTGCATTATCAACTCCGAGTGAGGACGAAAAATTAGGTTTCCTTGAAAGGTTCCAAGAGGACATAGATAAACGGGTTGCTATGGCAGCAGAAATTATTACCGCTGTCCAGGGCGGCGAACAGAGTACCGCTGAAGGGATCTTACAGGTAGCAGGGAAAGTAGGCGCGGGAGCGGTAATGGATTTTATGGGACAAGCCATCATTAGTGGTGGGCGGGGGCTTGCCGCAATCACCCCGGATTCCATCAAAGATGGTGCGACCGGGGCCGCTGTTGCTTTTCTAAACACGGACGCAGGAAAAGCAGGGCTTTTCGCCGCGACGCTCGGGGCAGAACAGTATCAAATATTTCGTGAGAATAACCCACGGGCCGCAAGAAATATAGAGGCGGTGGTGGATATAGGGTTGATTTTATTCCCTGTTAAAGCAAAACCCAAAGCACCTATTGGGGTTATTGGGCGAGCGGGTGAAAAAGTAAACACGGCTTCTGCTAAACAAACAGCGGAAAAAACGAAAGTCTTCGTAGATGATTTAATTAGGCCAAAACAAACCGCAGCGGTCAGGACAGAGCAGGTAGCAAGAACCACTGAAGAAGGCATATTGAGAAGCAAGAAAGTGGCGCTATCGACAAAAGAAGCCGCTATTGCTGAGACTGTTAGTAAAGTCCCTGGTGTGTCAGCTTCTAAAACATTACAAGGGAACCATGAAGTTATTTTAGCTGAACTAGGCAAAGAGGCGAATACCTTAAAGTCCATGCTGTCAAAGACTGATGCGCCTATATCGAGAAAAGAGCTGATCGACGCGGGTTCAAAAATTAAAAATATTCTGAAGAATAACCCGTTGATTGTTGGAGATGCGGAAAAGTCAGCAGCCAAAATCATAAGTAAAATGGATGAATTAGTTAAGGCGAATAAGCCTACTGCGTCAGGACTATTGCAAGCTAGAAAAGAACTTGACGCATGGGTAAGATCGCAAAAAGGCAGTAATATATTCGATCCAAAACAAGAGAACGCTATTTCTATCGCACTAAGGGAAGTAAGAGAATCGGCAAATAACCTAATCGCTCAGAAGGTTCCTGATGCCGGGGTTAAAGAATCATTAAGAAAACAGTCTAATCTCTACCGAGCAATGGATAACATTGCCCCAAAAGCAGGTGATGAGGCTGCAAATGTTCTTTTAAGGGCGTGGCAAAACACGATGAGAGCCTTACCTGTTAGGGGTGAATTTAATCAGATCATGGCGGCGACGTTTGGTGTAGGTGGCTTAGGGGCTTCCGCGATGTTCGCGCCGATATTTACTAAATTGGTGTTGACTGGTTTAGTTACTTATTCAACTGGCAAAGCGGTCATGAGTGCCACAACGAAGAAAGGCATTGCCCTGCTTTTAAAGCAGACGGATAAAGCCATACGCTCTACAAAGGATGCAAATCTTATTAAACAATTAAGAGCTGACAGGATTTTGATTGTAGAAATATTAAAAAATAGCGATCAACCCAGCAACAAAGCAGAACCCTAGAAACAACGAGAATATAACTAATGACATCTTTATTAACAATTCATTTGTCTTCATTATTTTAGTATAGGACAAATCTATGGCAATTTTAAGCGATTATAATACCTCTCCTCCTCCTGACGATGGATCGGAAACCGATGCCAATGAGGTTAAATGGGCAACTATTCGTACTCAATTAACTGATGTATTGAAGGCATGGATTGATGCGCCTGACTTGGATGGGAACAAACTTATTCTTGACGCTGATGGCGATACGTCTATTACGGCTGATACAGATGATCAGATAGATTTTGAGGTGGGTGGCTCTGATGTGATGGTGCTAACCGCCAACAGCTTAACCCT
>JAJDAX010000087.1 GCA_029261615.1 Nitrospinaceae bacterium | reverse complement strand
GGGTGAAGATTTTGCCCCGACAGTTTCCGCCAACGGCGATACCCTGGTTTATGTTTCCGATCGTTCCGGAAATCTGGACCTGTGGCTCAAACATTTAGGCCCCGGTGTACAAGATCCAGATCAGCGACTGACCTGGCACTCGGGTGAAGACAACTCACCGGCCATCAGTCCCGATGGGAAAATGCTGGTGTTTGTTTCCAATCGTACCGATCCCAAAGGTGACATCTACCTTCTGGCACTGGATGATTTGAAGCCGGAATCGGAAGAGGGCGAACTCGATAAAAAACCGGAAGATGTGGCCGAGTTGTTGACCGATGCGGTGAACCCTGAAGCTGATCCCGCCTGGTCCGCAGATCAAAAAAAATTATATTTCACCTCCCACGATGCTAAAACCCGCCGCCCTTTTATCTTTTCCATTGATATCAATGGAAAGAACCGTCGTCTTGTTTCCAAGATTGAAGCCGTGTCTCCGGCCATATCCGGCGACGGACTGTTTATGGTCATGGTGGCGCGTGGAAAGGAGTCCGGTCTCTGGGCACAAAATTTTAAAACAGGAAAACTGGCTCAACTGACTTCCGGCGAATTCATGGATGTGTCGCCAAAAATATCCCCCGATGGCAAGCGCGTGTACTTCGCCCGATATCAGGATGACACCAATGGCGATGGCCGCATCACCATCGACGATCAGCCTAACCTGTGGAGTGTGGAATTCAACAACGGTCAGCCGGGCAAGCTGCGCCAGCTGACCGACAGCACGACATACGATCTACAACCGGTTGCCGTTGGCACCCGTATTTATTTCACTTCAACCAACGATAAAGGGACCGATATCTGGGGGCTGGCACCAGATGGTTTGCTGCCGAAAAGTGAAAAATACGGTAACGAACTTCAAACGGTTGAAGACCTCTGTGAAAATTACGGGGACAATATTTATAAATGCCTGTTAGCGGACAATGCTCTGGTGAACGATTTTTCTGGTGACAAATCGCTGGCGCGCATTCTATTCAGGCAGGCCAAGGGCTATCAGGCTCTTAAACAGCTGGACCATGCGGCGGATATCTACAAGCGAATCGTCAACGAATATTCTGAGAATCCCCGTTATAGCAACCTTGCTAAAATCGAACTGTTACTCATTGATGTCGCACAATCCCGACAAGGTGGGCAGGCCAACTTCCGCAATCGACTGCGCAAGGGTCTCGGTGAGTTGCAGGTCATCATCAAAAACAACGAAGCCCTGCCTGCGGTAGTGGCTCGTGCCTGGGTAGAAAAGGGACACCTTCATTTTGAGTTGGAGGAATTTTCTGAAGCATTGACCCATTACCAGCATGTGATCAAAACCTTCCCTCCTTATCGATATCTTTCAGCAGAAGCGGCTTTCTCCCAGAGCAAGGTCTACAAAACGGTTGGCGATCAGAAAAACCTGGTTCAGACGTTCGTTCATGTTGTACGGGATTATTACGATGTGGAAATCTGGACCGCAAAAGCGGTCGCCGAAATTTTAGAGATCCATGAGCAGCACCCGACCTTGTCGAAAAAAATTGCCAGCCTCACCTCCCTCATAGAAAAACACAAGGACCTGCCACGTCTTGCCGGTGCTGTGCAGAATCGAGTGGGTGAATTGTATTACGAGGCCGGAGAAAATATGCTGGCCAAGGAATCCTACAAGAGAACCATCGAAAAATTTGAAAAGGCTCCAGAAGCAAAAAACGCCGCACGTTTCAAGCTCGCAGGAATTTATGCGGAAGAAGAGAATTATGAAATGAGCCTTGTGCAATATCAGGCTGTCAACGACGATCCGGACAACCTGGATGATGCACTCAAAAAAGCACGGCGCGGATTCATTCACAAGTCAGTCGAAAAAGGCGAATGGGAATTGCGTGTCGGTGAAATGAAGCTCGCCCGAAAATCTTTCCTCAAGTTGATTGAATACGAACCCACTACAGTAGAAGCACATCGTGGTTATGTACAGGCTGAGGCTTCATTAAAACGGACCCAGCAGGCCATCGATTTTTATCAAAAACGGATTGCAGTGGAACGTCCCTCAGCAGAAGACCAGTATGCGTTGGGACTGGCCCATACCTATCTTTCGCCGCCGGACCTCGACACGGCAGAGAAATGGATCCGCCAGGCCATGCGCCTGAATTCCAATAACGTTTACTACCACCAGACGCTTGGCTGGGTGTTCGAACAAAAAGAACGAGCCAAGCCGGATTCCGGTTATCTCGAACGTACAATTCAGGAATATCAGGATGCGCTGGTGTTGAACGACCCGATCAGTCAACCACGCAACGAAGCCAATCTGCTATTGAACCTCGGTCATGGCAATTACCTGTTGTCTAACTTTTTTTCAGCCTATCTTGTGTATGACCAGCGTTTGAACAGCGGTCATGATTTTCTCAATGTCGAGCGAGAAGCGATTTTTTATCAGCGGTTCGCCGAGAGTGCGTTCAAGTCTGATCATCCTGAGCATTCTGTGAAGCTTTATAAAAAGGCGCTTGAACTGGTCACCAAACTGGACAAGCCGAAGCGCATGGCCGAAATCAATGACCGCATTGCCTTGGCCTATCAGGACACCGGGTCTCATACCGAAGCGGTGAAATATTTTTCACGCGCGTTGGAGCTGAATCAGAAAACCGGCAACACGGTGTCCATGTCCCGTACCCTGCGCAATATTGCAAACAATCTGTATTCCCTCAATGCCTCAAGCCCAGGACGCGACTCCGATTCGTTGAACAAAGCACTCGGGCATTATTTCAAGGCCATTGATCAACTCGAAGAGAACGGGGTGGTGAAGCGGGGCAAGGTGAAGGAAAGTAGTGGAGGAGGGCTGGTCGATGTCAGTTTCGAAGCCGGTCTGGACGAGAACGCCTCACAGGCAGCGTTGGGTTTTGATAAAAAGGGAGAGCAAAAGCTGATCTTCCACTATGTGGGGAAAATTTTTGGTGACTTCGGCGACTACCAGAAAGCCATAGATTATTTTGAAAAGAAACTGTCGCTCATTCCAAAGGATCTCGATCCGAAAAAACACATCCCGCTTCTTTTGGAAAAAGCCCTGTTGCTCAACCAGATTGGCCACTATCATTTCAAGGCCGGTCATCTTGAGGTAAGTAAACCGTTTTTCAAAGAATCCTTTGACATCAGTAAGTTGATCAACAACCGGCAGGGCATCGGGGTGAATGCATCCAATCTGGGTCGAGCCCTGATATTACAGACGCGAACTCAGTCCTTTGCCCAAATAAAAAACGAAATTGAAGAAGTGATTCAGATTCTTGAAAGTGCTGATAGCGCACTCGATAAGGAAATTGAAACTCTTGCCAACCCGGAATTCCGCGTGTATGTCAAAAACGACCTCGGTATTTTGTTTCACTATCAGGCCTTTCATCAGTCCGACATCCCTGTAAGTAAAACTACTGATCCGATGGCGGCTGTTAAGGCATCCATGCAAAGCCTGGATGCTGTGGCCAGTAGCACTTCCAAAGCTGCTCAGTATTTCAGGAAAGCGATTGAGGCGTCCAAGGCATTGCCCGATTCAAAAAAGCAGCCGCTCAAAGCCGCATTGCAAAAGAATCTGGAGTTAGCGCAGTTTATTTCTGGAAAAAGCAAAGCCGCAATCGAAGACGATGCGCCTGCGGACGCAGGAACGTTGGTGTTTGCAGATTGGCAGCTTCGTTTTATGGAATCGCTGGAATCCTCCGGAGACAATCGGTTTGAACTTTTGAAGGGGGCGGATGCGGCATTGTCCGGGCTTCCATTCGGAGCACCACGCGGCCCGGCTCATCTTTCAATGATGGAGGACCTGTACCGTCAACTTGCAGCGGAGCATTTTGACCGCCGTGAGTACAATGAATCCCTGAATGCGTCGGAATCGCTGGTTCGCCAGACTTTACAGGCGCGCATGGGCGAATTGCCACTGACCTTTGAAGGTGAAACACGGCAAGCTCTGTTCGATGAGGTGCAGGGTTTTGCAAGTGACTTTAAAAAACTGGCAATAAACACGGAACTTGATGCTGAAACAAGGCAGGCGGAATCGGAAGGTCTCCTGTCTGGTTACCTCGACTTTGTGGAAGGTGTTATTGCTGAGGAAGATGTGGGGCTTCGGACGTTGGTGTCCTCGGGTACACCGGAAGTGGATGTCATTCAGGGATTGTTGCGTCCGGGTACCGTGCTGGTCAAATATGCCTGGATGGGGGAACGCATTTTAGTTTGGTGGCTCGATGGCAAGATGATCAAGGGTAGCAAGATTGTAGTCGATGCGTCGCTTAAAACCATGCTGGAGCGGTTCGGGCGAAAGAAAGAAGCTCCCACTCAGGCGGATGTTGCGCAATTGTCTGAAGCTCTACTGGCTCCGGTTGCACCTGTTTTAAAGAAAGCCAACTCCTTGATCCTGGTCGCGGGCGGACCACTGGAGTTTTTACCCTGGGCGGCGCTTCAAGTGGAAGGAGCCCCTCTTATTAAAAAAGTAAGGTTGTCCTATCAATCATCGCTCAGTCAGTTTGCGTTGTCCGAGAGCACCAAGAATCTTTATAACTCCCGCCTGCTTGCAGTCGAGATGCAAGGGTTTGACGGAGTTCGAGACCGTTTTGTTTCTGCAGAAAACCTGGTGAAGGACGAGGGCAGCGTCGAACAATTTTCCAAACGTTATCGCCATTTCGGTGTGGTGACGGTGGATAGCCCGGCTTACCTTGCTGGTCTGGACCTCAATCAATCGTATATCAGTCTGACGCGGCGGGTTCGCCATTACGAGCGTTTGCAGTTCGAACAATTGATCGGGCAATCGGTGGAATCCAACTTCATCGCCCTCAACGAAATTAACTACCGGTTTTCGCCGGAAACTTCTGTGTCTCCCACAGCACCGCTTGTTCACTCGTTGACTTACGCGGGTTATCCCGGAATTCTTTTGCATCAGGGCGCGGTGGACCCGAAGCGCCACGCGGCTTTTCTCGCGACGTTTTTTAGTACCTTCCGAAAAGGCAACCCGGCAGAGTCTTTGCGCCTGGCTCAGCTTGAGATGGCGAAGGCCTCACCGGGTTCTATCGACTGGGCGTCCTATCGTTATTACGGGTTCCCCGGAATGAGTGAAGAAGAAAAAAACGCGTTTGCCAAAGGGCGCTATCAGCAAAATGTTGATGCGGGTGCTGCCGCATTCAAGGAAAAAAGCTGGTTGGCCGCGATCAGTCGATTCGAAAAAGCCCTGGTGTTGATCGACTTTCTGGATGACCAAAGTCAGGCCGGCCAACTAAACAAACTATTGGCACAGGCAGCTTACAATCTGGGCGATTTTAAAAAAGGGGTGCATTACCAGAAGCAGGTTCTCGCTCTTGCGGAAAAAGCAGAAGACCCGGAGCAGGTTGCCGGAGCTCATTTTTTTCTGGGCATCCTGTATTCGCGTGATGAGGATTTCGCGCCCTCCGTTGAAAGTCTCACCAAAGCGCTCAAGTTTTATGAAGAGTATGAAATCCTCGATAAGCTTGCGGAAAGTTACAGCACACTTGGCATCGTTGAAGAGAATGCGCTGGATTACGATGATGCTCTGAAAGCGTTCAGTGAGTCCATTCGTCTGAATGAAGAGATGGGGGAAGACCTCAATCGCGGGCGGGAACTGCGTCGTATTGGCCGCATATACCTGCTGCGTTTGAACAACTACCCGAAGGCGGAAGAATTTTTCACAGCAGCCAACACGTTGTTTCAGGAGCTGGATGTTCCAGAGCAGACGGCGGAATCCTGGTTGGAGATGGGGCAGGTTGCCGAGAAGCAGAGTCGGTTTGACGATGCAACTGCACTTTATGTGAAAGCACAAGCCCTTGCGCAGGAGAAGGATCTTCCGCTTCAATTATCGAAGTCCTACCTGTATCAGGGCAATACGCAATGGTTTCAGGGCAACTATCAGAACGCGTTCCGAATGCAAAAACAGGCGTTGGAAGTGGCCGAAAAAATTAATAACCGCCATCAACAGGTTTGGATCTACAACACGCTGGGCTTGATCTATTGGACCCTCAACGATTCCACACGCGCCTTGTCAAACCTGGACAGGAGCCGTGAGATGGCGGACGAGCTGAAAGCTTATCTGGATGTTGCCTCTGCTTACAACAACATGGGACTCGTTTATCGCAAGGACAAAAAATATGAAAAGTCGATTGAGCTTTTCAGCGAGGCCCTGAAGCGTGATGAAGAGTTGAAATCAAAATGGGGACAGGGTTACACCCACCGTAATCTTGGGATCAGTTACTTGCGTCTAAAGCAACTGGATAAAGCCGAAGGGCATATAAAGAAAGCCATTGTCCTGAGCAGCGAGATTGGCAACAACACCAATCTGATCAAGGCCAAGCTCGAACTGGGGAATTTGGCCCGTGAGCGCAAGCAGTGTCAGAACGCCATTGGAATATTCAAGGAAACCGCAGAGCTTGCGAAGCGTTACAACATCAAGGAAGTATTATGGCGGGCCTTGCGAGGGCAGGGTGCCTGCCT
>JAJDAX010000086.1 GCA_029261615.1 Nitrospinaceae bacterium | reverse complement strand
GATGGTTTTCAACTACTGGACAAAATCAAAGACAAGGCTTACAACGTTTTGTTGCTCGACATTTCTATGCCAGGACCGAACGGCCTTGAACTCCTGAAACAACTTAAAAAAGATCAACCGGATCTTCCAATCCTGATACTGAGCATGTACCCGGAAGATCGCTATGCCATCCGCTTTATGAAAGCCGGTGCTTCAGGTTACCTGACCAAGGAAAGTCCCCCGAGCCAGATCGTCGACGCGCTGCGCAAAGTTTCTCAAGGTGGAAAGTTCATGAGTCCACGGCTCACAGAAAAAATCGCTTATGAATTTCTTGATCACGAAAAAGCACCGCATGAAACATTGTCGGATCGCGAGTTCCAGGTATTGTGCATGATCGCCTCCGGAAAAACAGTGACTGGAATTGCTCAGGAACTGACTTTAAGCGTCAACACAATCAGCACCCACAGAAGCCGCATCCTGAATAAAATGAAAATGAAGAACAACGCGCAACTCACCCATTACGCCATTCAGGCTGGGCTGGTCGAAGACTAGCGGCCATTGGAATTGATCCAAATAAAAAATCCCAATAAAATATTTTTTTCGATCTTATTTATATAATTGAAAGCTCTTGCCCTTGATTGGGCAAGAGCGCAATTCCTTTCCTGAAAACTCAAACCTGACTATCCAGTTAAGGCCCTGTACCCCCTCTTTTACTATTCCAAACTTCGTGCTACCATCCGCATCTGTTTAGTAAACTATTTTCATCCTCACTTTCAAGCTGGCTCATAAAGTCTTCATTTTATGAAATGCCCAAAATGCTCATCAAATAATATAAAAAGCGAGGGGAATCGCTCCCTTTACTCAAAATCGATCAATTTCGATTTTTTTGAATGTGGGGATTGCGGTATGCAATTTGCTGAGAACCCCGATAGCGATCATGAAGAAAGAGCTTCATCACTTCCGTCGAAGGAGGAGCTTCTTGAAAAAATCCGTCAAAAGCACCAAAAGGAGGATGCCCGCCTGGCAAAAATTGACAATCTGGTGAATGGCAGTCCAGTTGCCCCCCCGCCTCTTTATAGCGCATTAAACAGTTTGGACAGCACCACCGATCAGGGTCTTGAAGATGCTGCGGAGCTTCTGGCCAAATTCCCCTTCTTGGGAAACCGGCTTCTGGAGCTTGCTAATGGTCCCTGCTTTTTCAGTCAGATTACTTTTGAAAGTCTTCAAGACCTTCTTTTAAAGTGGAGATTGAAGCCAGTCACGCAAATAGTCCTGGCTCTGGAAATAGTTGACTTGATCCAAACCCCCAAAGCGCTTTCCGTTTCTAAGAACGCCTTCTGGACCCATGGAATTGTTTCAGGCCTCGCAGCCAAATCAATCGCCACTTTTCTTGGCGAAAATAATATCCAGAAATATTTCCTGACAGGTCTATTACTTCATCTAGGCCGGCTGATTTTGGCAACCAACCTGCCTGATGCTACCTTAAAAGCCTCCTCGCAATGTAAAAACTCAGGCGACTCTCTGTTTGAAACGGAGGAAAAAATATTTGATTTTAATCATGCGCAGGTAGGGGGCAATCTACTGGGGAAATGGGGTTTTGAAAAAGAATTAACCGATGGAGTTATCCATCACTATCGACCCAATGATGTAAAAAACCCCTCTCAATCAGTTTATATTTTTCATTTAAGCGAAGCCATCGCTCACGACCTTAAACTCGGTAGTTCGGGGGAAAAACAATTTCCAAGGCCAGATTCTCTGGCAGTCCAGTCACTCGGGCTAACCCGCTCCCTACTTGATAATATCAAAGGCGAGGTCATTTCCCTGACCGATGAAGCAAAACGCCTTATAATTGTTTGACTCCAGCCATTCAAACCCAATTTCTCTATTTTTTTCAAGTAGTTACCCTCTACCCTCTTACCCTTTTTAATTAGAATCTTTGTCTCCGGAAAAGGTAATTGTGATATTATATGGCAGTAATTTTTCTCCTTATAAAACAACCCCTTTATGACCCACCCTGCGAAAAAAATAGACCCGGAATCATCCGACACCAAGCTTCTTGAAGCCGGGCGAAGAGCACTTAAAATTGAAAGCCAGGCTCTTGAGGACCTCTCAGCCCGCCTTGACTCTTCATTTGTTGAAGTGGTCAACCTGCTGGATCAGCTCATCAGCCAATCTCAACATCTGGTCATTACAGGAATCGGCAAATCCGGCCTGATTGGAGCCAAGATTGCTGCGACATTTTCCAGCATTGGATTGCCTACAATATTCCTCCATGCCGCTGAAGCAAGCCATGGTGACCTGGGAGTGTTAAAACCAAACGATACTCTGCTTATGATTTCCAATAGTGGAGAAACTGAAGAATTACTGAGACTACTACCGGCAATAAATCGAAGAAAATGCACACTCGTTGCCATGACTGGCGCACCGGAGTCCACCCTGGGACGAAGAGCCCAACTAGTCCTTGATGTTAGCGTACGTGAAGAGGCCTGTTCGCTGAATCTCGTCCCAACAGCCAGCACCACCGCGACCATGGCTCTGGGCGATGCTCTCGCCATGGCTCTTCTCGCCAAAAGGGGATTTCGTCCAGAAGATTTTGCCCAATTTCATCCAGGGGGCAGCCTCGGCAGAAAACTACTGACTACGGTGGAAGATTTAATGCACAGTGGAGATGAAGTTCCAACAGTTCCGGGCGATGCAGAGTTTTTCACGGTGCTTGACGAAATGAGTTCCAAGCGATTGGGTGTTACCCTCGTAACCGATTCCAAAAAGCATATCATTGGAATCATAACGGATGGCGATATCCGCCGTCTGATCGAAAATAAAACCGATACAACGCAACTCAAGGCAACGGGATTCATGAAACCGGCCCCGCGGCACCTGGACAAAAACGAACTCGCGGCCAAAGCGTTGCAAAAAATGGAAGAACATCAAATCACAAGTCTGGTTGTGTCTCCGGACGGGGTAACACTCGACGGAATTCTCCACCTTCACGATCTTCTTAAGGCGGGTTTGTAATGTCTTCCTCTTATTTGCCACGGAAATGGTGCCTTCGATTTGAAATTACAAGTCGCTTAAGCTCCCTTTATCCGTCTATAACCAAAAATTAATTGAAAATGACCGGATCTGAAATTCGAAAAAAATTCATGGACTACTTTGCGGAACGTCAGCACTCCATCATTTCGAGTGCACCTCTTGTTCCACAAAATGACCCGACCCTGATGTTTACCAATGCGGGAATGGTCCAGTTCAAAAATATTTTCCTTGGGCAGGAAAAGCCACCCCACCCGCGTGCGGTAACAGTGCAAAAATGTGTCCGAGCCGGAGGCAAACATAACGACCTCGAAATGGTGGGTCGCACCGCCAGGCACCATACCTTTTTTGAAATGCTTGGCAATTTCTCCTTTGGCGACTATTTCAAAGAAGAGGCAATCGACTTTGCATGGGAATTTTTAACCAGGGAAATCGGCCTCCCGGAAGACCGCCTCTACGCTTCGGTTTTTGAAGATGACGACGACGCTTACCAGATTTGGGAAACCAGGGTTGGACTTCCGAAGGAACGCATATGCCGAATGGGAGAAAAAGACAACTTTTGGTCCATGGGGCCAACGGGCCCTTGCGGTCCCTGTTCAGAAATTTACATCGACCAGGGAGAAGCTTTGGGGTGTGGTAAACCTGAGTGCGCCGTTGGTTGTGAATGTGATCGTTATCTTGAAATATGGAACCTGGTTTTCATGCAGTTTGATCGAGATGAAACCGGACAAATGTCTCCCCTTCCCAAACCCTGCATCGACACAGGAATGGGACTCGAGCGACTGACAGCGGTCGTTCAAAACCAACCCAGCAACTATGATTGCGACTTGATGATGGGAATTATCAAGTCTATTGCCCAGGTCACCAACACGCCTTACGACCCCAAATTGGAAACCGGTGTTTCTCAAAGGGTTATTGCGGACCATGCGCGATCAGCAGCATTTCTTATTTCCGACAGCGTTCTCCCGTCCAATGAAGGGCGTGGTTATGTTCTTAGAAGAATCATGCGAAGAGCCTTAAGGCACGGTCGTCTGCTTGGCATGGAGAAACCTTTCTTTTATAAAATTACTGACCAGGTTGTTTCGGAATTCAGCAACGCCTATCCCGATTTGGATACCAACCGGGGTTTTATTGAAAAAGTCGTGCGCCACGAGGAAGAGGGTTTTATTAACACCCTCACCTATGGAACCCGGATGCTAGACGATATTCTTGCCAATATGAAAAAGGACAACCAGACCACCATCCCGGGAGAAGAAATCTTCAAACTCTATGACACCTACGGTTTTCCCGTCGATCTCGTCGAAGAAACAGCCAAAGACACCGGGACCAGATTGGATATGGACGGTTTCAATAAAGCCATGCAGGAACAAAAAACCAAGGCCATGGCTTCCTGGAAGGGTTCGGGTGAAAAGTCTATTTCACCGGTTTACAATCAAATTCTTGAAGGTAACGGACCAACCCGATTTCTCGGTTACGAAGGCACACAGCACGATGGGCGAGTTATCGCAATACTGTCTGATGGAAAAGAAACCGGCCAACTAACAGCAGGCGATGAAGGTGAGCTGTTATTTGACCAGACTCCTTTTTACGGTGAATCTGGCGGTCAGGTGGGAGATAGCGGTCGAGCGGGTAACGAGACTTTGAACCTCGATGTCCTCGACTCAACTAAACCTATCTCTCAATTGATCACTCACAAAGTCCGAGTGAAACAAGGGGACGTCCGTCTAGGCGACATACTGCATCTTGAGGTGAATCAGGAAAAACGATCCAACATCATGTTTAATCACACCGCCACACATTTACTGCATGCAGCATTAAAAGAAGTCCTGGGCAACCACATTAAACAGGCCGGCTCTCAGGTCGGGCCAGAAAAACTTCGATTCGATTTCACCCACTTCACACCATTGAGCCCGCAGGAAAGATTCCGGCTGGAAGATTTGATTAATGAGAAAATTCGAAACAATATTCCGGTCCGGAAAGATGAGATGGATATAGAACAGGCCATCGAAGGTGGAGCGGTTGCCCTGTTTGGTGAAAAATATGGTGATCGTGTGAGGGTCGTTGATGTCCCTGGGTTCAGTAAAGAACTATGCGGCGGAACACACGTCAACGCAACAGGTGACATCGGGTTTTTCCGTATCACCCAGGAAACAGGAGTCGCTTCTGGCATCCGGAGAATTGAAGCTGTCACCGGAGAAACCTGCTATCGGCGTATCCAAAAAGAAAATCAGGACTTAACCTCAATTCGCGCTCTGTTAAAAGCTCCACCGGATGAAGAAGTCGCACGACTCGAAAAACTACTGACCAGGCAAAAGGAAATGGAAAAAGAAATTTCCGCTTTGAAAGATAAATTAGTCAGTGGAAAAAGTTCCGGAGGAAGTATTCTCGATGGTGTTGAGAAAGTGGGCAACGTTTCCCTACTGATAAAGAAACTCGAAGGTGTGGATGCAAAAACCCTGCGTGGTTTTATCGATAACGCCAAAGAACAGATAAAATCCGGGGTGGTCGTCGCTGGAGGAGTGGACAACGGCAAGGTGATTTTAGCCGCAGGAGTAACAAAAGATCTTGCTGGCACACATCATGCTGGAAATATATTGAAAAATATTTCAGCTATTGTTGGGGGAAGCGGCGGAGGTCGACCGGACATGGCACAAGCTGGCGGCACGCTGCCAGATAAACTGGATGAAGCACTTGACGCAGTCAAAGGATTGCTTTAGCCGCTTAATAACTAAACATTATTTTGCAGGGGTTACATGAAAAACGTACGCAAGCTGGAACTTTTGGAAAAATGGAAAAAGGTCGCAACCAAAGCGGTGACAGACGACCTGTTCAAGGAACAACTCGTCAAGGACCCTATTGG
>JAJDAX010000085.1 GCA_029261615.1 Nitrospinaceae bacterium | reverse complement strand
CCTTTACAATTCTCTGGTGAGCGAATTGGAAGTTAAACATCCCAAACTAAACGCTCAAAAAGTAGCGGATCATATTTTCAGATGGCCTTACACAACACCGACAACCTACGCAAAAGCATTGACCGTCCACATCCAGACCGGGAGTGCACATCTAAAAGAACTTTCCGCTTCAGGAATTCTTGAGGATCGTTGGGAAGGTAAAAATCATGTATTTGGCTATCCACCTTTAATCAATTTATAATCAGAATAATGGACGCAGACAAGCTCAACATTCTTTCGCTTGCCGAGTACAACCTGATCGCGAACAAAAACCCGCAGGGGAGTTACGATCGGGCTACACGCGAAAACCTGAATGCGATCATTCGAAAATTACAGTTGAATTTTAATACGCAATCAGCACTGGAAAGCCGCCTGTATGGCAAGTTTCAGGGCGCACAGTTCCAGGCATTGGAAGAAAAGGATAAAAAAGTCACCCGTGAAGTCGTTCGGTATCGTTTGTCCAACCGAGTGAAACAATGGGTGCAGGGACTGGCACTGGCAGGACTTTCCCTCACCTTTGTCGGAGTTGTGATTTACCAGATTGTGCTCGGTGAGTCGGGCCGTCAAAAAGTAGATCTGGCCTGGTATGCGCAGCTCAATGAAATGGGCCTGGTTTCCAAAGAGGAGTTGGCGCGGATAGAAAAAGATTTAAACGTGACCGCAACACAGCTTCAAAAAACTCGTGAGGAAAACCAGGAATTGGCGAGCACGGTAGACCAGATGATTTTAAACAACAAAGTCACCGAAAATTTAAAATACATATTGAAACAGATTTACAAGGACTCACGCACTCAGTATAAAAAGGTTTCCGGAGGTGTTTCTTTAAAGTATTCAAATAAGGAACTTGCGCGCTATGATTCCGATCCGGAAAAATGGTATTTGCTTGGCATCATTGAAACGGGTGTGATCCGGGTCTATTACAACAACGATCAGATTCTGGAGATCGAAGCCATATTTGGTCGGAAAGACGAGGAGACACCGTTGGGCGAATATAAGGTTAAGAACAAGGTGTATCAACCAACCTGGTATAAAAAAGATGACGTGAACGGAAAAATTCGGGTCCGTAAAATTCCCTTCGGTCACCCTGACCATGAAATAGGCCATTGGTGGCTTGGTTTGAAACGGTTGGGTCCCCAGGTGCCCGGCAGTTACGGTATTCACGGAGTCAACGGGACTCGTTTCAACGAATTTTTTAAAAAGAATTTTGACTGGCGCAATGGCAGCGCGGGATGCCCTAATGTGCAGGAATGGTTTCTGGAATTCCTGGGGCGGGTCATCCCAATTGGCGCCACAGTAAACATCGTGCCTCACGATAAATGGACAGGAAACGGGGTTCAGGCGGGTCAATTGGTGGGTGCGTTGTGATAAGCTATGGCCCTTGTTTTTGCGCTGCCGCATTGCACGCGCAATTAAAACCTTTTTGGAAATTTTAGAAAATGAAACAACTTTGGAGCGGGCGGTTCAAGGAAAGTCTGGACGATCTAATGTTGCGGTTTTCCGCCTCGATTTCTTACGACCAACGGTTGTATGCCTATGACATAGAGGGCAGCATCGCTCATTGTAAAACGCTGAAAAAAGCAAAGGTACTGAAGGCAGCGGAATCTGAAAAGATCATCGCCGGATTAAAAAAAATTGAGCAGGAGTTTGAAAAAGGAAAATTCCAGATAGACGAAACCCTCGAAGACATTCATATGAATATCGAGAGGCGGTTGACGGAAAAGATCGGTCCGCTGGGTGGTAAGCTGCACACCGGTCGAAGCCGTAACGACCAGATCGCGCTGGATGTTCGGCTGTACCTGCGTGATGAAATCGGTAACGTCGACCAATCGCTAAAGCAACTGGGCAAAGTGTTGCTGGGGCTTGCTGAAAAATATCAGGGGAAGATTATTCCAGGGTACACGCATTTGCAACGGGCCCAACCCATCCTGCTGGCGCATCACCTTCTGGCCTATATTGAAATGTTCAGCCGGGATCGCGATCGGTTGGCTGATTTATTAAAACGGGTCAACGTGATGCCGTTGGGGTCTGCCGCTCTAGCCGGAACCAATTTCCCGCTCGACCGGCACTACACCGCCAAGCTTTTGAAATTTCCAAAGGTCACCAACAACAGTCTGGATGCCGTGGCTGATCGCGACTTTATCGTTGAGTTCCTTTCGTTTTCTTCACTGTTGATGATGCACATGAGTCGCCTTGCTGAAGAAGTTGTACTGTGGTGCTCCAGCGAATTTGGGTTTATTGAGTTGTCCGATAGGTTCACCACTGGCAGTAGCATCATGCCGCAGAAGAAAAATCCGGATGCCGCCGAACTGGTGCGCGGCAAGACCGGGCGTGTCTTTGGGCATCTCATGGGATTGCTAACGGTCATGAAGGGCCTGCCGCTGGCCTACAACAAGGACATGCAGGAGGACAAGGAACCTCTGTTCGATACAGTCGATACCGTGAAAACATGCCTTGATGTTTTTTCGGGGATGATGAAATCGGCGAAATTCCGCACGCTATCACCGGAAGCATTGGCAAAGAGCGGTTTCCTGACCGCGACCGACATCGCCGATTATCTTGTGATGAAGGACATGCCATTCCGGAAAGCTCACGAAGTCACCGGGCAGACCGTAGCCTTTTGTCTTGAAAACGGAATCACGTTGGAAGAGTTAACTCTGCCTCAGCTCAAGAAAATTTCCAAGGTCTTTGACAAAGATGTGTTCGAGTTTATTTCGATTGAGAATTCTGTTGCCCGTAAAAACGTATATGGCGGAACGGCCGGGCCGCGTGTAAAAGCGCAAATAAAGCGTCTGAAACGCGAATGGGTCCTGCGCGGACGGCGAACGTGACACAATTTACAAAGACTATTGCCTATTCATTAACGTTAAGTCCGTTAGCCTCACCGCAAGGTGGTTGATTTTGGAGGAAAAAATGAGGAAAATAGCATTTTTTTTCCTGCTGGTGGCAACGTTGTTGGTCATCGCAGGCTGTGGCAACAAAAAGCCGCCGGTACCGCCGAGTAGTTTTTATGAAACCACTTGGGTTGGGTGATCGGCATTACTGAATCAGGCCATTTTTATGGACACACGCTATT
>JAJDAX010000084.1 GCA_029261615.1 Nitrospinaceae bacterium | reverse complement strand
GGAATTAAATCCGGATATTTAATGGAAAGAAATTATGGTACCGCCACCTGGTTCCAAAATGTAATGAATGAAAAGTTTTATACAAGTCAGAAAGGAAACCTTGGCGGAGAAGCTGCGCTGTCAGGTACGGTTATTGTCCCTCTTCATATAAACGATGATGTTAAGAAGGTTTACAACGGTGATGATGGAATGACCATTGGTTTTGCATCTCCTGTTAAGGGTGCAGATGGGCAAACCATCGGCATCTGGCATAACTACGCCAAGTTTTCCCTTGTTGAAGAAATATTCCTGGATTTTTATAAAAGTCTAAAGAATAAAGGTTTAGGTGAGGCCGAGATGACCCTTCTGGATGGTATGGGACGGGTCATTATTGATTTTGACCCATCCCAGGGCGTTGGTACTGAAACTGAAGTGAAGCATGATTTCAATGTCTGGCAGAAATTGAATCTGGTAGACAAAGGAGTCACGGCAGCTGTTTCATCGGTCCGGAAAAATATAGCTGGGTTTGAATACGCAGAACATGCCAGGAAAAAAATTACGCAGGCCGCAGGTTACGCTCACCATTCCGGAGCGCTTGGTTTTTCGGGAATGAATTGGTCAGTAATGGTCCGCGTTCCAGATGAAGTCATCAACGCTCCGATTATTTCTATTGAAAACCGTTTATTGATCTGTTCTATAATCTTTGCTCTTCTCATTCTTGGGTTTGGTATTTATAACGCTACGGAACTCACAACACCTATCCTGGCTCTCAGTGATGGATTGCAAACTTTTTCCAACGGAGATTTTAAGTCGGTTAATCGAATCAATCTCAATCGGAATGATGAGCTTGGAACATTGGCGACCTCGTTCAACCAGTTGTTCGATGGTGTGACCGCCTTCATGAAACGCACGGATGAAATTTTAAAAGGTGATTTACCCGAACATGCCAAGTTTGATCTTAACGGAGAGTTTGAGGAAAAACTGGTGGTCATGACCGAACAAGCCAAGGAACGGATTGACTTGGCTAATCGTGAACGCGAGCAGGCTGAGAAACTGCAGCACGATGTCGACACTATTCTTGAAACGGTCAATGCGGCATCACAAGGTAACCTGACACATGAGTTGACCATTCAGGGAAATGGAGCTATCGGGCAAATGGCCGAGGGCCTTCGTAAATTGATCACGGACCTCAGGGCTTCAATTGCTGAAATCGGTGAAAATGCCCATTCCCTTGCAGGAGCTTCTGAGGAATTGACCTCAACGAGTCAGCAAATGGCGGGCAACGCTGAAGAAACCAATGCGCAGGCTGGGGTTGTGTCGTCTGCATCTGAACAGGTCAGTAAAAATGTAGAAACGGTCGCGACAGGATCAGAGGAAATGAGCACCAGTATTATCCAGATTTCCAAAAACGCGACTGAAGCTGCGCAAGTGACCCAGATGGCTGTGAAAACGGTTGATGACACCAACAAGACTATTTCGACTCTTGGCGAAAGCAGTCAGGAAATTGGAAAAGTGATTAAGGTCATCACCTCGATCGCAGAGCAGACTAATCTTCTCGCATTGAACGCCACCATTGAAGCAGCACGAGCTGGTGAAGCAGGCAAAGGATTTGCCGTAGTGGCCAACGAGGTTAAGGAACTCGCGAACCAAACGGCCAAAGCAACTGAGGACATCGGTCAGAAAATTCTGGATATCCAGAACAACACCAACAATGCAGTGGATGCGATGAGCGAGATCACGCAGGTCATTTCACAGATCAGCGATATCTCCAACACCATTGCCAGTGCCGTCGAAGAACAAACGGCGACAACTAACGAGATGGCGCGAAGTGTAAATGAGGCGGCAGAGGGGACAAGAGAAATTGTAACCAATATCTCAGGGGTCTCAGAGGCCGCAAGGAATACCAGCTCTGGAGCGGCGGACACACAGTCTGCTGCCTCCGAGCTGGCTCGCATGGCAGCATCCATGCAAAAGATCGTCAGCAGGTTTCAGATTTAGTTTTCAACTTAAGCAAAAATAGAAATGGCCTCGGAGTTTTACTCCGGGGCCTTTTTTTATGCTTGCGCCGAGCAGTGGTTAGAACTGGTGGAGGAAACGGATATCGTTTTCGAAATAGAGGCGGATGTCGTTGATACCGAATTTGAGCATGGCGATCCGTTCGATCCCAAGACCAAAAGCAAATCCAGACCATTCTTCGGGATCGTAATCGACAAAACCAAATACGGCAGGGTCAACCATCCCGGCTCCCAGTATTTCCAACCAACCGGTTTGGCCGCAGGTTCTGCATCCGCTGCCGGTACACATCACGCATTGGATATCGACCTCTGCGCTGGGGCAGGTGAAAGGGAAGAAGCTGGGGCGAAATCGTACTTTCACATTGGCTCCGAAGACTTCTTTTAAAAAAGTTTCGATCACGCCTTTGAGGTCGCTGAATTTTACGTTGTGGTCGACCATCAATCCTTCTATTTGATGGAACATGGGCGTGTGTGAAACGTCGGAATCGCACCGGTACACCTTGCCTGGGGCGATGATGCGTAGCGGTGGTGGTTGGCGCTCCATCACATGGATTTGTACTGGAGAAGTGTGGGTGCGCAGAACCTTGTCGCCAATATAAAACGTGTCTTGCATGTCACGCGCCGGATGATCCTTTGGAATATTGAGTGCTTCAAAATTATAATAATCACTTTCGATCTGCGGTCCTTCTTCAACATTGAAACCCATGCCATTGAAAATGCCGATGATCTCTTCCATCACCTGAGTGACCGGGTGCGAATGCCCGGTCGTGTTTTTCCTGCCGGGTAAGGTGAAATCAATGGTGCTTGCGCTATTTTTGTTCGCACGTGATTTTAGTTCAGGTAGTATGTTCTGGAGGGCAGACTCGATATCATTTTTTAATTGGTTAAGAGCTGGCCCGACCACTCGCTTTTCATCTGGAGAAAGAGACTTCATTTCCTTTAACATCATGGTGACCCGGCCTCTTTTCCCAATGAAGTCGGCTTTGACCAGGCGTAGATCATCCTCCCGTTCGAGAGTTTCCAAGCGGGTATCAAAAGCTTTACGAATGTTTTGGATAGAGTCGGTCATCTTTTATAATGATGCGCAGGTCGCGTATCTAAATACAATAAGGTTGGCTGGAAACCGGGCAAACAGGTGTCTGCATGACAGCCAGAGGGAATTTTTTTGATGGGTGCTTGAAAATATAGGGACCATTCCACCGGTCGACCCCCATCGACCGACTGCCGCAATGTTGCTAAGCGGCGCTCAGTTGAGTTCGGGCAGTCTGGATGAGTGACTTGAACGATTCCATGTCACGAATGGCAAGATCGGAGAGCACTTTTCGATCAAGTCCGATTTCGGCTTTTTTGAGACCGTTCATGAACTGGCTGTAGGTCATTCCTTCTGAGCGTACAGCGGCGTTGATGCGGGCAATCCACAATCGGCGAAATTCACGTTTGCGAACGCGACGGTCACGGTAGGCGTAACATAAACCGTGTTCGACTGCTTCCCGTGCCTTCCGATAGGCGCGGCTCCGCGCACTGCGGTAGCCTTTTGCCATACGCAGGATTTTTTTGCGGCGTTGTCTCGATACGGTTCCGTTTGTTGCTCGTGGCATTACTCAATTCTCCTTGTCAGCTTAATAGGGCAAGAGCACCTGGGCTCGTTTGGCATCGGCTCCTGTGAGTACCTTGCCTTTCCTCAGATTGCGTTTGCGTTTGGTCGTTTTTGAAGTCAGGATATGGCTGGTGCCGGCGGAATGGGCTTTGAGCTTTCCGTTACCAAGCTTCTTGAAACGCTTGGCTGCACCTTTATTGGTTTTCATCTTTGGCATTGCATTAGCTCCAGTCTGTTACGTCCTATTTTTCTGAATTTGCCGGGCGACTCACTCAGCCCTCATTCTCTTTCACTTCTCTTTCTGCAGCTTCTTCCTTGTCAGACTTCTTTGCAGGTTTTCCTTTTCGGTCTTTACCTTTTGGTGCCAGGATCATCGTTAGGGTCCGGCCCTCCTGTTTCGAGGTTTGCTCAACGATAGCCGTATCAGCGGTGGCCTCGACTACCCGTTGCAAAATGCGTTCACCATTTTGACGATGTACGATCTCGCGGCCTCGGAAAAAAATGACAGCCTTGACCTTGTCCCCTCCATCCAGAAATCGAATGATATTTTTCAGCTTGAAATCATAATCGTGCTGATCGGTATTGGGACGGAATTTGATTTCCTTGACGTGGATGATGCGCTGGTTTTTTTTGGCTTCGTGCGCTTTTTTGCTTTGCTTGTATTTGAACTTGCCAAAATCCATTAGCTTGCAAACCGGTGGATTGGAATTGGGAGATACTTCCACCAGATCCATACCCCGATCGCTGGCCATTTCCAGAGCTTCTGCTGTAGGGAATGTACCCAACCGTTCCCCATCATCCGTTATCACTTCAACTTCTCTCACGCGAATCATACTGTTCACGCGTTGTTTTTGCGGCTTAATACAAAACCCTCCTCAATTATTTTTTATAATTTGTACCGGTATTGCCTCAAGTGACGTCGATTGTTTTTTCGTCAATCTCAGATTTCAGTTGGGACAAAAAGGCCTCAATATCCATGGTCTGCGTCTCCTGTGAACGGCGACGCCTGACCGCTATTTTGGCGGATTCTGCTTCCTGATCGCCAAGAACTAGCATATATGGGATTTTACTGATTTGGGCCTCCCTGATTTTGAACCCAATCTTCTCATTTCGCAAGTCTTTTTCCACTCGAATCCCTGCTGAGAGCAGTTTTTCGTACACTTCTTCTGTATAAGGGAAGTGCTGATCGGTGATTGGCAGCAAAATCACCTGTACCGGGGCCAGCCACAACGGGAAGGCTCCAGCATAATGCTCTACCAGGCAACCGAAAAACCGTTCGATCGACCCCATGAGTGCCCGATGGATCATGATGGGCTGATGCGGCTTACCGTCCTCACCGATATACGACATTTCAAACCGATCCGGCAGATTGAAATCGACTTGGATCGTCGACACCTGCCAATAGCGGTGCAGGCTGTCACGGATCTTGATGTCAATTTTGGGTCCGTAAAATACACCTTCCCCGGCATCTATTTCATATTCAAGTCCTGATTTTCCAAGCGCTCCTTCTAGTGCGCTGGTTGCGGTTTCCCAGGCCTGATCGGAGCCGACGGATTTCTCGGGTCGAGTGCTGAGGTAGACCTTGTATTCGAGAAAGCCGAAGGAGCGCAGAATGAACAGTATGAAGCGGAGTACTCGCAGGATTTCATTTTCGATTTGATCTTCACGACAGAACAGATGCGCATCATCCTGCGTGAATCCACGAACCCTCAACAGGCCGTGCATTACACCGGATCGCTCGTAGCGATAGACAGTGCCGAGCTCTGCCCAACGTAGAGGCAAATCGCGGTAACTTCGCAAGTGGGTTTTGTAAATCTGAATGTGAAACGGACAGTTCATCGGTTTCAGAACGTACTCCTGCCCCTCAACATCCATCGGCGAGAATATGTTCTCGCGATAAAATTCCATGTGGCCGCTGGTTTCCCATAAATCGACTTTTGCGGCATGGGGCGTATAAACCAGCTCGTAACCGTTTTTGTAATGTTCGCTTCGCCAGAACTCTTCCATCTCGTAACGCACGCGCGATCCCTTTGGGTGCCAAAGGATCAGGCCGGGGCCTATATCCTCAGACATGCTGTAAAGGTCGAGCTCCTTGCCGAGTTTGCGATGATCGCGCTTTTTCGCTTCCTCAAGACGCTCGAGATAGGATTTCAATTCTTCTTTGGTCGGCCAGCAGGTTCCGTAGATGCGTTGCAGTACCGGGTTCTTCTCGTCACCGCGCCAGTAAGCTGAGGAGGTGGATAACAGCTTGAACGCTCTCAACCGTTTGGTGCTGTCTACATGCGGGCCGCGGCACAGGTCGGTGAACTCTCCCTGGGTGTAAGCGGTAATGGGATCGGTGGAGTTGATGTCCTGAATGATCTCCACCTTGAAGTGCTCGTTCATCGACTTGAACAGGTTGATCGCCTCATTGCGGTCGAGCTCGACTCGCTTGACTTCCAGCCCCTTCTTCGCAATTTCCTTCATGCGCTTTTCGATCTTTTTAAGATCGTCCGGTACGAAAGGAGTCTCACGGAAAAAATCGTAATAAAAGCCATCCTGAATCAC
>JAJDAX010000083.1 GCA_029261615.1 Nitrospinaceae bacterium | reverse complement strand
GGCGCGCGGAATGTTTTAAAAAACGCTCTAATATATTCCAGTGATTGGATTTAACGTCTTGCCCGTGGGAATTCCTGCTCTCTTAGGATGTAGCCCTCGTGGTCATAGGTTTCCATAGTGAGGAGGCGACCCTTTTTGTAGCGTAACAGATTTTTTATGCCGGCACCTTCATAATACGTTTTCGATGGTCCGTCGAGGACATCATTTTTAAAATTCATCTCCGCCTTTATTTTACCGCTGGCAAAATACAGGATCACACGGCCTTCCTGCAGGTCGTCCTGATAAAGGCCCTTGTCCTTTATCGTGCCGTCCTTGTAGTAGCCGATACTGAGCCCGTGGCGATTGCCATCCCGATAATGCCATTCCGTTTTGAGGATACCTCCGGGATAGTACAACCGACTGGGCCCATGCAGGGTGCCGTGCCGGTAGGTGCGTTCCGCCTTGAGGTCTCCCGTTTGGCGGTACTCCCTTCTCAATCCATCGGGCAAACCGAAAGCGTCGACCTCGGTTTCCGACTGAACCGTCCCGTCGGGATAGAACTGGGTTTGCATTTTCGGCTGGTGATCCCGATGCGAAGGCGAGGGTATGGGATTGGTATTGTCGGTGGTCGATTCGGTGCCCGAATGGGCAGGAGGTGTCAGCAGGGCGGACACAAGCAAAAGGCTAACCCACCAAAGGCGGGTGGAATTTTCAAAGATTGAAGAACATGGCATTGATGTATTTCTGGTTCATCTCTTCCAGTCGCTCCACCAGAACGCGGATGAGTTGTTCGTTGAATTTTTTCTGGAGTTCTGGATCCAGGGTGGCGATGGTCTTTTTCTCCATCTTCATGACCACCACCGGGCCTTCAGCAATCACATTAGTGGACCTGGGTTGTTCCTGAATCAGAGAAATTTCACCGAACACCGACCCCGGTCCAAGGCAGGAGATGATGAGGCCTTCCAGTCCCTTTTTGTTCACAATAACATTGCCTTGCAGGATGATGTACAACGCTTGTTCGATCTCTCCCTCGGAGATCACGGGTTCACCGGGCTGGTATCTCAGGAAAATATTTTTAATAGCAGATAGGCGTACTTTCTCTTCTTCTGAAAAACTTTTGAAAAAACGTATACGGTCAAGAAAATCCTTTATATTTTCCATAGTCTGAAGCAGGCATCAAGCAGGTAAGGATTCTTGGTTCTGTGGACCATCTAAAAGGTGATGGATTTTTTCCAGAAGTTTCGGGATATTCAGCGGTTTCACCAGGTAGTCGCGTGCACCAGCCCTCATACACAAACTCATTATACTCTCGTCGACCACCGCTGTGGTGATAAGTACATGAATTTTGGGACGGAGAGATTTGATTTGTTTCAGAAGTTCAAATCCATTTTTTCCCGGAAGCCGCATATCCAATAGGACGCAGTCGGGCGAAAAATGCCGAAACTTATCCCAGCCGTCTACGCCATTATATGCTGTTTCAACGGTGTAGTTGTCACTTTCGAAAATCTTTTTTAAGGTCGAGCAGATTTTGGGCTCGTCGTCCACCAGGAGGATTTTCAGGTTTTGCATAGATCAATTTGCCTTTCGAACGAAGGAATAGGTGCTTAAAAATAATGTAAAGGAACCCATTTCACAGTGTCAACGGAAGTTCGGAGTCCACCCTTCTAGTGCAGGTAGTTATAAGGGTTATCGGATCAGTAAAATGAGGTTGACTCAAAGGAAGAAATTCCATAGGCTTACGGGATTGCAACCCATACCAATACTAAACGGTGAGGACTCAATATTGTGGCTGGCACATACGATAAGGCGCTTGTACTGAGCCTGATGGACAAACTGTCTTTCTTTGGTCAATTCACCCGGGATGAAAAAACAGAGTTAGCAGGATTCGAACATATTGTTGTTCGATACGAGTTGGGCGACAAAATCATCACTCAGGGAGATGAAGATACATCCCTGTTCGTGTTGCTGAAAGGTGAGGCGGAGGTCACCAAAGTCGAGGCCCCCGGAATGACTCTGGCGCGATTGCTGCCCGGTGCGGTGCTGGGAGAGATATCCTTTATCAGCCGGAAACCGCGGGCTTCCACCGTATTCGCAACGAACGAATCGATGGTCCTGAAGATGGATCAGGAGATGATGGAAAAGGTGGGGCCCACAATTCGGGAAAAAATTAAAACGTATCTCTTGAACCTCCTTATCAAGCGCCTGGACAACATGAACATGGCGATCCTGGAGCACATGCGGTAGAGGAGAAATCAGTCTGAAAGTTCGGGTGGTGAGGCTTTGATTTCGACATCTTTAAAACGGGAATGAAATTCGCGCAGGAGGCTCCGGGCCTGGTCTTTTCTTTCGATCTCATTTCGCTGGGAGAACAGATTGCCAGCCTGGGTGATGTGGCGAATAGCGGGGGAGCCCTCATTTTTCAATGCGAATAGTTGGGCCAGATTAAAATGGGCCTCGGCTGAACGCGGGTTGATGCGGCATACTTCCTCAAAAGCACGAATTGCTTTTTCCACATCCCCTCGTTGTTCGTAATCCACCCCGATAAGAAAATGAGCTTCTGCGTCGTTCGGGTCACTGGCGACCCGGTTTTCGTACTCAGCAAGAGGCGGGGACTTTCTGCCGCTCCACGAGAAGCATGACAAAATGCGTTGGAATAGGCCCATAATATTCAATACCGTTTAAAAGGTAGATTCATTTAATTTTAGCTTTTTCCCAGGAACCTGGCAGGGAAGTGAAAGCAGGAGGTCATTTGCTCAGAAATACTGGAGTAGCTGCAGTGCTGTTGTTGGGCACCCTGGTCACAGGAACATGGAGTTTTGCAGCGGAGACCCCGGTTCCCCCTGCCGGTATGGTGTACCTGCCCGGTGGCGAATATATCATGGGGTTGGAAGGGGCTTCCAATAAAACGCCTCACCCGGTTGTTTTAAATGCAATTTTCATAGATATTAACGAAGTGACACAGGCTGACTACGAACATATCCTGGGGAAAAATCCATCGGGGTTCAAGGGGGCTGATAGGCCGGTTGACCGAATCACCTGGTTCGAAGCCTGGTCCTTTTGCAAGCGGTTGGGGAAACGTCTTCCAACAGAAGCAGAATGGGAATACGCGGCCCGGGGAGGCACGACCACTCTTTATTTCTGGGGTGATGAGTTTGATTCGGAAATGACCTGGAACCAGGGTAACTCCGGGCAGGAGACCCAACCGGTGAAACAAAAACCGGCCAACTCTTTTGGTTTGCACGATACCTCCGGAAACGTGTGGGAATGGGTATCAGACTGGTACGGGAAGTATTACTACGAGGAAAGCCCAAAGGAAAACCCGGAAGGTCCGGTGGCGGGCGAGGAAAAAGTGATCCGAGGCGGATCCTGGTATTCCAGTGGGAAGCATCAGACCTCGGCGACGCGCTATTGGGCTGAACCTTCTACTCGAAATTCAAATTTCGGGTTTCGGTGTGTGAAAGAAATCACGTGATTGACTTGGAGGAGTCTGGATTATGAATTCCAATGACATTGATTGGCTGAAATCCATGTTCAAGGAAAGAGGCCTTTTCTCCAGCATGACAGAACAGGAGATTGGCAGCCTGATCGATCATATGGACCGGATGAACTTTGCGACAGGAGACACACTCGTCCAGGAAGGAGATCCAGGTGACTGGTTTTTTATCGTTCATAAGGGGAAAGTGAAGGCGACACGAAAAAAATGGTTGATGGGAAGCAAAGAAATCGCGATCCTAGGTCCAAAGGACTTTTTCGGGGAATTGGCTTTATTATCCGAAACCACCCGTAGCGCGACACTAACAGCGGTCGAAGACACGGTTTGTTTTGCAATGTACAAAAGCCAGTTCACCGAACTTGTTGAAAAGTGCCCGAATTTCAAAGGTGAGATTGAACGCCTTGTGGCCCAACGTTCTGGCGATTAATTACTACAACCTCCAAAACCTCGATTTATGTTATGGCCGAAAAGTCTTCGCAGGGAACATTCAAATTAGGAGGGGATAAGAAAATATCCCCTGAATATGTAGAACGACTATCTCGCATCCTTCTGGCTTTCTGCGAGGGAGCCCATGAATTACTCCCGTCAGATTCCGACCTTGCAAAAAAACTCGATGCCCTT
>JAJDAX010000082.1 GCA_029261615.1 Nitrospinaceae bacterium | reverse complement strand
GAGCTTTGCCCCGGATGGCCCTCGACTGTGGTATTTCTGACAGGTCAACTTCTTCTCCAGCAATATAACTTTTAATTTCCTCAATGAACTCCTCTGCTCCCAATATCCAGCCCAATTTTTTCCCGGCATAAAAACGCTCCAGCTCAGGGTCCTGGTCTTCCTGCATAAACTGCAAGTATTGCTTACGGGCTGTTGCAGGTTGCCTGGAAAACCAGGTCAATACCTCTTTAACATTTAACCAGCCTGGACATTTAGCGTTCTTGCGGAAAAAACGGTCGCTGCTCCATAAAAATTTTCCCGGTTTTTCAACCAATCTGGCTTTTACCGGATTCAAATGAATATAACGGACCACCTGCAGGAGATAGGAATCGGCATCGACAACTAAAGCCCGATACCGACCGCGGAACAAGGGGCCATCCTTGTTGTTCTTACGATTGAATCGTTGCGTGTAAACCCCGTTAACATGCCGCATGAAACGGGAAAGGTTGGCATCAGGAGTTTTAACCAGGAGGTGGTAGTGATTGGGCATCAGGCAATACGAACCGACTTTAACCCCAAACATGTGGCAGGCTTCCCCAAGGGTATCGAGGAACAAGGCGTGATCTTCATCATCGGTGAACGTAGCATGACGACGCAGGCCGCGATTCATCACATGGTACCAGCCGTCTGGAATTTCAACCCTCAGTGGACGAGACATACCTAAACTATAATCGAAAGGCAACCTAAATGCAATAAGAGACTTGACCCCCATAGGTCTGACCCCCTAGGTTTTCGGATCGCAGTTTCCCAAGAATAAGGTGAAGGGTTATGATCCCTTTTTGAAGAGGTCCTGAGCCATTTTATCGATATCAAACTGTTTGTCTATTTTGATCGACAATTTATCACCTTCCTGGAAACCATATTTTTTGAATTCTTCCAACGGGAAGGTGAGTTCAATTTCATCCTCCGTTTGCTCGACCCAAATGGTAACGGTACGAAAAAATTCTGCCTGATTGGGGGGTGCGGTGGTTTGGGTCACTTCACCTTCTAAAACGATCATGGTATCGGATTCCTTTCGGTGGTTTCTGAGACCCTTTGTGGATTGAATGCCGGGTCAAGCTGAGCAACTGACCTGCATCCCAAGATGCGAGTCGGGTGTGTCTACGGAATATTTATCGGAGTCCACCTCTGGCAGGTCTGTCCCATCAGGGTCTCTGAAAGGATTTTTCAATAGCGCCATAAGCCGCTCAATTTCAGAAAAGTCCTGCTCCATCAGCGCAAGGTCGATGGCACGCTGAGCGAGGTAATTGCGCAGAATGAACTTGGGGTTAGATTGCGTTAATCGGGTTTGCTGTTCTTCCGGGTCGACATCTTCTCTATCCAGTAATCGTTCGTATTGGGCGAGCCAGGTGTCGAGATCTTCCACGCGTTGATGGAATGGGGCGCGTAGTTTTTCGAGTCCACCGCAACGATGGTCCGCCAGCCTCCGAAAGAAATTGGTGTAGTCCGGTTGATGAGCGGCGAGAAGCCGAAACATATTGTTCATCAATTCTTCAAAATCCGCATCCAGAATGGTGAGCCCAAGCTTTACTGTCATTCGGCTCTGAAACTCCTGATTGAATTCTACTGAAAATCGATTCAACTCCTCTTGCAAATCATCCGCCGGGATGAGGTGTTGCAGTGTTTCTCCGAGTTTGAACAGATTCCAACGACCCATTTCCGGTTGTTGGTTAAAGGCGTAGCGTCCATGGGTGTCTGAAGCGTTGCAGATGTATCTTGGGTTGAACCGGTCGATAAAACCGAAGGGGCCGTAATCAAAAGTCTCTCCAAGGAGGGTCAAGTTGTCAGTATTCATGACACCATGGCCAAATCCGACCGATTGCCAGCCTGCGATCATGGCAGCGGTTTTTTCGGTGATTCTACGGAACATCAATCGATAGCGGTCCTTTTCCTGTGCGATATCTGGAAAATAATGTTCAATGACATGATCGGCAAGTCGAGTGACATGTTCCGGACGATTGGTTTTGAAAAAATATTCGAAATTGCCGAACCGGATATGGGTTCGCGCCAGGCGGGTGACGATTCCCGCTGGTTCCGGATGTTGACGATAAATCAGTTCGCCCGTATTGACCAAGGCCAGAGAACGGGTTGTTGAAATGCCGAGGCCGTGCATGGCTTCCTGGCAAAGATATTCTCTTATGGAGGAGCGAAAGGTGGCTCGGCCATCGAAGCCACGACAAAATCGAGTTTGCCCGGAACCCTTCAGGTAAATGCCCCAGAATTCATCCCGCTCGTTTTGTATTTCTCCGAGCAGTAAACCGCGACCGTCACCCAATTGCGGGTTGTAAGACCCGAACTGGTGGCCCGAGTAGGCCATGGCGAGAGGCTCAGCGCCGGGTAAGGGGAGGTTGCCGGAGAGATGATCGGCGAGTTCCTTTTCGTTGGTCTTGGCTGGGTCCAGCCCGATAAGTTTCGCTGCATCGGGATTAAAAGAAACAAGGAGAGGACTATTGACAGGAACCGGTGGTTTGGCCTGAAAATAATCCTCACCCAGTAGGACAAAACGATTTTTAAAATTTAATTCTTTTAATGCGTTCAATAAAAATGCCCCGATTAAAATTTCGCAGGAGTTGAGACCTTATTCCTGCATTCTGAATTCCTTGGAGAAAAACTTGATCAAATCCCGGACAGAGAGAATGCCAACAATG
>JAJDAX010000081.1 GCA_029261615.1 Nitrospinaceae bacterium | reverse complement strand
TGGATTTCACTCACCCTCCGAGAAAGCATGAAATTGCCTCGCGGTTGGTAATTGCCATATTTGGATTTCAATCGGTATTTGTTGGTGAAGCCTCGCGTCGGGATGTCCTCTTCTGCCTTGTGAAACGGACTTTTATATAATCCTTTGGGCAGGTACTCGCTGGCTTTTAAAATTGGCGATTGCTCAAATGTTTCCGACTCAAGCGGAAGGGGTTTTAAAGCCGCCTGGACAACGGAAGCTGAGAGAATGAATGTTGTCAGAGTGAAATAGGTGAGAAAATGTTTTGGCATGGCACCGACATTTCTTAATAACAGATGGATTTATTGGCAACTACTACCAAGTTAATAAAACAGATTGAATTAGAAGGTAGTATACCGTGAATAATGAAAATATTTTCAAGGGAAAGCGGAGGATTGTTTATTTTCTTACTTTCCATAATGAGTCGACGAAGAATTTTTTTTCATCAAACATGTTTTTTAAGATTTCGAAACCATTGTCTTCAGCCAGCTTTTCTATTTCATTAAGGGTGAATTTATAGGACTTTTCTGTCTGCAACCCTTCTCCCTGTTTAAAGAAAAATTCCTTGTTTAGAGCGTCGATCCAGACGGCTTGATCCTTCATGCTGTAAACATAACTTTCCACAGAACGGGTGCGCCAATTGTAGTGTCCCTCCTGCATGAAGTTTTCCAATATAAAATTGGCCCCCAGTTCCCGATTGATTCTTTCAAGCAAATACAGGTTGAATTTTTCAAATAGACCCTGAGGATCATTGTAGGCTTGATAATGCGCCTTGGGGTTGGTGAACAGGTCAAAGCCGGTCATCATGAAGTCGCCTTCATTGAGGGTGCTTGAGACCTTTTGTAGAAATAAACTGGCTTCTGACAGTTTCTGATTGCCCAGGGTCAACCCCAGATAAAGAACAAAATTGGTTTTTTGTTTATCGTGGGTGAATTTTCCCAGGCCATCAAAATAATCCCCAACAACTCCGGTGACGGAAAGGGAAGAATCGTGAAAATCCGATTTCAATTTGGAAACCAGGTTTTTTATTACGCCCGGAGAAATATCGACAGGAATGTAATGGAGTGGACGCTCGAATTTTATAAAAGGTTCAATTAATGACATCGTTTTGGTGCCGTCCCCCGCTCCCAGTTCGATCATATTGAGGGAAGTGGACGAAACTATATTAGCTATGGTGTCCCGGTTGGTGTGGATAATGTTTTTTTCGCAAACGGCAGGGTGGTAATTTTCAAGTTTTACGATTTCTGAAAAAATTTCACTACCCTGATCGTCAAAGATAAGCCACGACGGCAATTGCTTCTCTTTTTTGGATAATCCCTTAAGGACGGTGTCAGCAAAAGAATTTTCGCTGGATGAAGGATTTTTATTTGCACTTAAATCGATTAATTCAAAAGACATATTTCTCTTTATCGTTAGGATTTACCTTGACTCGAATTGACCTGATCTTGAGCAGTTGTTATAGTAACTGTTAGTTAATAAATTAAAATAAAAAACTTCATACCCTATTCCCCCTTTTAAAATGGCTTCAAAATGCCGGTCCTTGGGGAAACTTCACCGGAAAAAACCTGCTATGGCTCATCAGACCAGTACAAGTGATTCGACTGATACGATTGATTTTCAGGAAGCAGAAGAACATTTCGACACTTTGCTTCATTTCGAAAACCTGGATGGCCGGATTGAAGAAGTCCGCTCTGTTCGGGAGCCTTTTGAAGAAGCACTGGAAACCGCCCTTGTTGAAGCGTTTTGTGATGAGGGAGATTTAAGGGAGCCGAATCTTTTTCTTCAAAGAGTATTGTATCGAATCAACCGGCTCAAACTTTTCTGGTATGACGATCTGGATGAATATGTAAATGAAGCCTCGGTTTATATTGCTTCGGTTCGTGAGAAGATAGAATCAAAATGGCAGGATTACGAGTTAAAGAACGTAGACTTTGAATCTATTAAAGGGATGTCATTTCACACCACAATTCGTGAGCGGGTTTCTGAAGATCTTGACCCGGAGCCCAATGGGACGTGCAAATATTTCAGGAATGAGATGACAAAAGAAGGGTATCGCCAACTGTTAGGTATTGCTTCGCTGGATGGTCTTGTGGAAGCCAGCCAACTTTCGCGAGTTTTGGGTGGTGTTGGGAATAAAATCCAATCCATGTTGACCCGGATTCTGCTGGAGGAATATGGTGGTGGGCGATTGGCTAAAAAACATTCTTCTTTTTTTTCCGCCATGCTGATTGAGCTGGGGATGAACCCTGAACCTGAAGCTTATAAAGACCTTGCTCCCTGGGAAGTGATTGCCAACATAAATCATAGTTTTTTTCTAAGTGAAAAGAAGCGGAATTTTTTACGTTACGTTGGAGCCTTGCTTTATACCGAGGTGTCGGTTCCTTCGGCCTTTGAAAGCTACATGTATGCGGGGAAACGTTTAGGGCTTAGCGATCAGGCGACCGGTTATTGGGAGTTGCATATCAAGGAAGATCAACGACATGGTCAATGGATGCTTGAAGATGTTGCGTTGCCACTGGCTGATCTATACAAGGAGGATTGCTGGGAAATCCTTTGGGGTTACGATCAGCAACGATTTTTCAGTAATCGTATTGGAAAGGCCATTGTCCGGTCTCTACGCGAGGCGTAGGTTGAATGGTTTTGTGATGCAAGAAGCATTGATAATTTAGTGGGCTAAACTCTAGAAAGATTATGGTCTCCGTCGACAGGCAACGCGCACGCCCTTATTGCAAGGGCGGCTCGAAGCCAATCGATTGATGGAGAAATCCTCACACAACTCCCTTACTGTTTAAGAAGCTTGTGTATTGCTGGTCCGTTCCCATGATGTGTTTGACCAACCAATCCTTTAAGAAGTTCATCATTTCAGTTCCCGCCCCGGCTTCACCTGATTTGTAACGGCCCACCAAGTCTCCTACCTGATTCAGAAGTTCCTTGTGTTTTGCCATATGGGCATTCCGGTCTGGATAACCATGGTCTCCAAACAGTCTCTCTTCATAGGCGAAATGAGTTTGGGTGAAACTGACCAGTTCATCAAGTGTGCGGTGGATGGAATCTTCTGGTTTTTCCAGCATAATTCCCCGGTATACATCATTGATCAGGTTGATCAGCCTTTTGTGGTGATTGTCAATTTCCGCAATGTTGACGCTCAAGGCATCGTTCCAATCCATTAAAGTCATGGACTCGCTTTTATAGGTGAACTTACCAACAACCTGTTCGAGAATTCCAGAGACTCTTGATAAATCTTCCGCGGCTTTATGTATGCTGATGGATCCTTCCGAGGTTTCCTGCGCTGCCTGGGAAACGCCCTTGATGTTGTCTGAAATTTCCGCTGAGGAACGGGCAGCTTCGGAGAGGGTTCTGGACATTTCATTTGTTGTAGCAGTTTGTTCTTCAACGGCGCTGGCAATTGTGGAAGAGATATCGTTAATATTCCCAATGACATCGCTGATTTCCTGGATGGCGGCAGTGGCTTCTCTTGTATTGGACTGAATTTCCTCGATAGTCCCGCCAATGTCACCTGTTGCCTGAGAAGTCTGGTTTGCCAGTTCTTTTACTTCGTTAGCCACCACAGCAAAGCCTTTGCCGGATTCACCGGCACGAGCCGCTTCGATAGTTGCGTTCAAGGCTAACAGGTTGGTTTGCTCGGCAATAGAATTGATCACCTTAATGACTTGTCCAATTTTTTCACTGCTGGCCTCCAGTCGTGAAACCTTTTTATTCGTTTCCTCCGCTTTAGTTACAGCCTCCAGAGTTACTTGCGCTGCCTGGGAGGAGTTGACCGCAATTTCTTTAATGCTGACAGCCATTTCTTCAGCGCCGGCCGCCACACTGGTGACACTCTGATTGACCTCCTCAGTTGCTCTGGAAACAACATCCACCTGAGCAGAGGTTTCTTCGGCGCTCGCTGTCAGTTGCATACTGATTCCTTTTAACAGGCCTCCCGCTGTTGAAATACTTTCTGAATTAGAGCCAATTGCGGAAATATTCGTCCGCAGGTCTATCAGGAATTTGGATAGTGTTTCCCCCATCTGGCCGGCCGCATCTTTACCAACCACGTTACACTGTTTCGTCAGGTCTCCATTCGCTGCGGCATTGAGGATCTCAAGAATTTGATCAACTTTGATCTGGAGTTCTTCGGTTCTTTGTTTTTCGTTCGCTCGCAATTCCTCCGCTTCTTTTTCGATTGCCAGTTGTTTGGAAACTTCTTCCCAATTGACGATGTATCCTAGAATAGTGCCACCCGAGTCAGTCACAGCATTGATCTGTGTCTTCAACGAGACATTTCCAAATGAAAAAGTGGCTTCATGTGGCAGGTTTGCCGGGTTCTTTAGTATCGCTTCGACCCTTTTGGGATCCTTGTGAAAACGATGAATGGAACCTCCCAGCAGATCGTCAACGTTAACCCTGAAGTTGTCATAGATATCTTTTTCCACAATTCGGCAGGTTTTCGCTGCCTTGGTATTCATATAAATCAGGGTCAAGTTTTTATCTGCGACAAAAACATTGGTGTCCAGGTTATCCATGCAGGCTTTGATCCCTGAAAGAGAACTCAGGAAATTCCCCTGGCCGTTGCCAAATATTCGACTGGTCCAGCTTGAACTTGTTTTCGATGCATTAATTCCGTTCGGTTCCAATGTGGTTTGCATGGCTTAAATTCCCTTCTGCAGTTAATGTCGTTTGTTGCACTTTCCCAGGAATAACGTGTGATTGTTAAGAGGGAAAATGCCTTTTCTTTTGCAAAGCTATTATGGTTGCTCCCTGCCCAAACGGCCCATAGCTGGTGCCGTATTGTGGGCAGGGTTTTGCCGAAGCGGAAAAAGTAAAAGAGGTCGGTGTTTTTTTTTTGAGGGAATTCCGGGTTGTTTGAAATAATCAAGAATTGCCCATTTGGACTTATTAAATATAGTTCCAAACACCGTCCCTTTTTTTTAAGACTAAGGCCGAGCAATCACAAAAGATAGATATAAAAAAAGTTTTTTTATTTTTTTTTAACTGGGTTATCCAGGAAGAAAATAAGCGATATAGAATTGAAAATCGGGTATGAGGCAAGAAAATCCTTGTTCGGATTTAGGTTGTGTTTGTGGGTAGGATTAGGGGATGTTAATAGAGCGTGGTCGCTATAACGGGAGATTGGATAAATACTGGAAGGGCGCGCTGGAAATCGGAAGCAGGCGATTGTTATGTATTGAAGGAGGTTTTTTTAAAAAGGTAATCGGGGGGGCAGAATCAGGTTTGGGAGTACTTGGCTTTCAAGGTTTTCATATAATGCAGGTGCTCCATCTCGGCTTTTTCCAGCATAACAAGAACGGTCTGCGCTTCCAGGTTTTCGCAGTATTCACCTAAGAGCTTATAAAATTCCATCGAAATCATTTCCGCTTCAATAGCAAAATCGATTGCTTCCTCGACAGTGGGGAATTGGTTTTCAGATTTCTCAAGTTCATCGATAATTGGGAATATATCGGTCTGAAACAGATTTTCCATGGTTTCACGTAAATCCGCCTTATCTTCCCAGCCGTAGTTTTTACCAGCTTTATCATCAATCAATTTTTTGAATTGGCGCTCGTGCCGGGTTTCCTCAGCGGCCATTTGGGTCAAAAAATCCTTGATTTCAGGGATTGGGATCCTTCCAGACAACTTTTGATAAAAATTATGCCCTTCCCGCTCAATTTTCAGGGCGATATTGAGGATGTCTGAATCGGTGATCAGGTCTTGCGCTTGATTGTCCATGGAAACCCTACAAGATAAAAACTCAGTATTATACTTATTTGGAGTCAGAATGAAACCCAAATGAACCCCATGGGAAACATAAATTTAACCGTTGATTTTCGGGCGTGTATCCTATAATTTTTCAGTATTAGTGTTACATCTAAAGCTTTTAATTTGGGCTATTTCGGGATTTGTAATGTCCTTGAATAATTTACCCGACTTCACTCTGGAACCTTTTGAATAAATTTACTTCGCATATTGGTGAGGGATGTACTAGAGAAGCACGCGAGCATCTGCTTCCACACCTCGATTTGATTTTTCGGTGCGCCTACAGGATGACTGGAAGGCGGCAGGACGCCGAAGACCTCTCCCAGGAAACCTATTACTATGCGTTCAAAAATTTTGAGCAACTTAAGGACCAGGCCAAGGCCAAAAGCTGGCTTTTTTCCATCCTGAGGAATCTTTTCTTAAAGGAGATAGAAAAAAACAAGAAAAAGACCTTCCTCGAATTTGACAGCATGAGCGGTGCTCTGGGTGGAAAGACCAATGTCGAACAGGAATACCTTGA
>JAJDAX010000080.1 GCA_029261615.1 Nitrospinaceae bacterium | reverse complement strand
AAACATCCAAGGCCCGAATCAAAATTTCCAATTTCCTCAACCACCGGGAGCGGGAACGCAGCCGGATACTGGGTATTGAACTGCTGGAAAATCTAATAAAAAAATCAGGGCTGGTTCCGGAGGAAGTTCTCAAAGGAGATGTTTTGGAAGAAGCGATTCATTCCTGCGGATTTAATAAATTTGATAATCTCCTGATGTCCATTGGCTATGGAAAAACTTCGGCCCGTCGCGTTCTGGAAAAACTGATTCCACGTGATCAGTTGAAGCAGGAGATAGCAGAAGTGGCAGACGAGAACCCTATTTCAACTGCTGGTACCAGTCCTATCAAGGTCAAAGATTTTGATGATGAATTAATGATAAGGGCGGGCAAGTGTTGCAACCCTTTACCGGGCGATCCGATTATGGGGTATATCACCCGGGGTCGAGGCATCTCTGTTCATCACAGTGAATGTCCTGGAGTGGGATCGCTTGCCAACGAGGCAGAACGGTTGCTTGAAGTGGAATGGGACCTTGCCAATGAGACGCTTTTCCCGACGAAGGTTTCTATCGTCAGTGTTGAAAAACCCGGACAGTTAGCCAAAATCAGTCAGATACTATCTGAGTGCGAAGTGAACATCACCCGTGCCAATGTGAGAATCGGGGGATATAAACGCGCCTATTTTGATCTCACTGTGGAAATCAGGGATTTAAAACACTTGGAAGATATGTTCAACCGATTAAAACAGGTCGACGGAGTATTGCACATCGAGCGGGTTCAGGAATTTGGAAAGAAAAAACCTGAGAATAAAGAAAGCTGGGGAGACCGGGGAGGGGAGACGGCTTCAGCAGAAGAGTCGGGTGCAGCCGTCAATTAACCTGGATTTTAATGGGGACCTTACTCACCTTACCTGCCTTGATACAGCGAGTACAGACCTTGATTGTTTGAACTTTCCCGCGATAGACCGCTTGCATCTTCTTCAGATTAGGGTTCCACCGACGTCGGGTGTGATTGTTGGCGTGACTGACATTGTTGCCAAACATGGGACCCTTGTTACATACTTCACAGCGCTTTGCCACAATGTTGCCTCATCTATTCAGGTAAATAAAGATAGGTAATCTATCATAGAAAGGGCCCATGGAACAAGCCCATAAAGCCTCTTTTCCAATAAAAAAAACCAGCCCCTTGCAGGACTGGTTTCAGGATACCGTTAGTTAGTCTAGAGGTCTGTGAATTGCGATTCGGAAATGATTTCCTGCAATACCGCCTCAGCCAGAACATCTGAGGATACATGGTATTCCTGATTTTGTATTTTTTCCTTAATCGCATTGACCTTTTCAGTCCGAATGTCAGCAGAGTTGCGAATCACCTCATGGGCTTTTTGAATCACCTTGGCCTTGGAGGACAGGGCAATCTGCTCACTACCAGCGGATGCTGATGGGGCTGCATCGCCCTTGGCGGTGGCCGGTTTTTTTCCGGAATCACGGGTTTCCTGAACCGCTCTGTTTTTTATTCTGAATTCGTTACTTGGGATTTCCATTTTGATAAACCTGCCTCGTTTCTCAGCGAGGTCTTGAAATCTTGCAGGTTGTGGCCCACCGACCGTTTGTCTATTATATAAGGCATTGCCGGTTTGGGCAAGTGCCCGGCCGCCCGGTTGTATCACATACTCCATATCGGAGGAACTCGAAGCAAACTTAAGGGTTTCCCGGAAAAATTTTCCCCCTTAGGGTCCAAAATGACCACTGGTAGGTTAACTTATTGTTATCTTTAAAGTCAAGGCTAGGTACTTTTGGTCCCCCATGCGCGATTAATCAAAAAAACCTTAAAAAATAATGAGTTATGGCGTTTAGAAACCCGATTCCAACGGTCGATATCATAATTGAGTGGGAGGATCGGAGAATCTTGTTGATAGAAAGAGTGAATCCCCCACATGGTTGGGCCTTGCCTGGTGGTTTTGTGGATTATGGAGAATCCCTGGAAAAGGCCGCAATACGTGAAGCCCTGGAAGAAACCGGCCTGAAAATTCATCTTCTTCAGCAATTCCATTCGTATTCTGAACCTGACAGGGACCCTCGCCAGCACAACATCACCACGGTATTTCTGGCCAGGGCGGAAGGTACCCCGGTGGCCTCAAGCGATGCAAAATCCTGCCAGATTGTTTCTCTGGACGAACTGCCTGGGCCCCTTGTCTTCGACCATGAGAGAATAATTGAAGATTACAGGCGTTTTCGATATGAGGGCGAGGACCCTTTTTCGATGCGTCCTTAAATCTGCCTGTAAAAATAAAGCAAAATGAATTATCGAACTTTTTGAGGTTTTATGAAGAACATTCTGTGGTTGGTAATTTTGTTCCTGTTGGTTGGCGTTCAGGGCGTTGCGGCACAGCAGGCCCCGGTGGAAAAAGATTTTAAGGCAATTGCCTGGAAGCATTTGAGCAATATTGTGGCTTTTGGACCGAGGCCCCCGGGCAGCCCGGCGCATGCAAACCTGCGTCAATACATCAAAACGGTGGGGTTGCAACACGCAGATGCGGTGAAAGAAATTCCCTTCACCTACCAGACCCAAGGTGGCCAAGTCGTCCCTATGTTCAACCTGGAGTTGAAGATTGAAGGGACTGAGGGAGGCCGCCCTATTTTACTGGGAGCCCATTTTGACACCCGACGTTTTGCAGATGAAGACTCCGACCCTGAAAAACAAAAGAACCCAATTGTCGGGGCCAACGATGGAGGTTCAGGCACGGCCCTTTTGCTCGCGCTTGCTGAGTATTTCAAAGACCATCGCCCACGCCGTCCGGTCCATCTCGTGTTTTTTGATGGGGAAGATTACGGGGTGAAGTTTTCCAATAATTATTTTTTAGGATCCCGGCACTATGCCGAGGGCGTCAGTCGGAGAGTTGAAGACGAAAAGCCATTTTGTGTTTTGGTGCTGGATATGATCGCAGATAAGGATCTAAAGGTTTACAAGGAGGTGTATTCCAATGAAGGTGCACCCTGGTTGGTTGACCTGTTGTTTGATACAGCGCATCGGTTGAAATACCGGGAATTCATTCCGCGTCCCCGTTACACGATCCGTGATGACCATTTACCGTTTCTGAGAATCGGAATTCCAGCGGCAGTTCTCATCGATTTTGATTATCCACACTGGCACACACAGGAAGATACGCTGGACAAGTGTTCAGATGAGAGCCTTTACATTGTGTTCAATGTGGTGACGGAAGCCGTCGGCATGATGTGACCCCCTTATATTTCCTGTTGTTCTGCGGTTAGAAATTCCTCTGGCTTCGCCTCCCCCTTCCACGAAGGGGGAATATCATACCCGCCTGAAAATATTTCCCGTTAGCCGACAGCAAGGCCCCTGCTCGCCGTGCGCGTAGCGCCCTCAAGGTTTTAGTGGACCTGTGGTTTCAGGGATTGCAGTTTTTCGATGGCCTCCTGATTCGTGGGGTCCATTTCAAGGATCGCTTCCAACTCTCGAATGGCTTCTTTTTTACGGTCAGACTTCATATAAATTGCATGCAGCTTCCAGTGCAGTGAGAGGAAGTCGACACCCTGCGTTCTCGCATTATTAAAGGCCTGTTCGGCTTTTTCCAACTGCTCCAACCCAAAATAGCTATTCCCCAGATTGAAATGAGTGATCGCAAACTCCGGATTGAGATCCGTAGCACGTTTTAAATGAGGAATTGCTTCTTTGAAACGCTGGACCTTATTCAAAGCGGCACCGAGGTTGGACAGCCCTTGAACAAAGTTAGGATAAACCTTCAACGCCTGTTTGAAATAGTCTATGGCTTTTTCAGTCTCCCCTTTTCGAAAATATTGGCCTCCAAGATTTGATAGCGCCTCAGGAAATTTTGGATTAGCTTTGATAATTTTTTCATATTCATCAATAGCCCGGTCGGTTTGCCCCAAACCGCGGTAAGCCACAGCAAGGTCGTATCGTGCCGGAATAAACGATGAGTCCTTTGACAGGGATTGTTCATACAATTCTATGGCTTTCTCTGTGTCGCCCATTGCGTAAAGAGCAAAATTGCCTTTGTAGTAAAGCGCTTCAGAAGAGGCGGTGTCTTCTTTTTTAAGAGCGGCAAATGTTTTGGGTGAAGATGGTTTCAGGTGTGATTTGACGTACTCAATAGGAAGTGCGAGGTTTATCGACCGGCCTTCCAGAGTAGCCAGTCCAACCACTTTATGGTTTTTATCCAGCAAGGGGCCCCCACTGTAGCCGGGGTCAAATGGTGTGCTGGTATAAATGAAGGAAAACTCTGGCAAAGCCTGAGGGTGCACACCCAGCACAAAACCATGCGTCTGCACCAGTGGGCCAATGAGACCCCCCTGCTCCTTATGAACCCCCTGAGAAGGGAATCCCAGGGCCGTGGTGTAATCGTATTCTTTCAGGGAGGAACTGTCGCCAATTTCAAGTGTTGAATAAAATCCCTTCTCTAATTGCAAGACAACCCAGTCCTGCCGACGGTTGAGCGCACTAACCCCCTGAACGCTTACCCGTCGCCCGTTTTGAAAAACGGCTTCTACAGATTCTGCATCCAGAATGACATGATAATTGGTGACCAGTAATCCAGTAGGTTCAGCGACAAAACCTGTTCCCGTGCCGAGGATCTGTCCTCCAGCATCTTTGGCGATGAGAAGAGCCAGCGCTCCTTTATTAACTTCAAATCCCTGCGCATTACCGACGCATTGAGTGAAGATCAGAGTAAAGAATATTAATTGCCCGATGGCCCGGCGTATTTTTAAATGAAATCCCCGCTTCATCAAGTCTCCTTTATCCGCAATAAAATTGTATTGAATCTTTTGATTGTATAAGAGGGGCTGTGGCGAATACAACTGAATTCAGGGGGTTGGATCAGGCAAAAAAAAAAGCCCTCCCGTAATAGGGAGGGCTCTGATAAAGCGTGTTTATTTAACAGTGACGTTAACCGTTGTGGTGATTGCAGGATCGTAAGGCACATGATTGCCTTTTGCAAACAGGGCGCTGATCTTGTGTTTGCCAGCATCCAGTTTGATTTCCTTACAAGTCGAACCGTCACCCATATGGATGTAAGTCGAACCGTCACCCATATGGATGTGATGAGCGTCTTTACCGATTGGCTTGCTCAGGTCACCCGGCAGGTCGACATCAACCAGCAGATGGTGATGGCCTTTGCCGTCATTAACGCCTTTTTTTGCGGGCTCAACAGCCACGCCATGGGTTTCCATACATACTTTTACAGGGCTGGAAACCGTAGCGCCATCAGCAGGCTCCGTAATGCTGACGGAATTACCACCTGCTTGTGCAGAAGAGAGTCCCAGTACCAGCAGGGAAACCGCAACGACGCTTGCTTTAATAAAGAGTTTTGTCATGACAAATACTTCCTCCTAGGAATAAAAAAATGGTTTTGATTAAAGTTTTGAGACCGGTGACATCCTGTTGCCGGATCTCGCCGGGATTTATTAAGAGGCCCCTAACAGGGTATCTCTGATACTGATTGTTACATCAGCTTCCCGAGTAATTTCTCAGAAGCTCCTCTGACTCTTTTAGATCACCATAATATGGTTGGGGATTCAAAGTTTTTTTACTTTTTTTTCCGGGGGTGCCGACTTGGTCAAACAGGGACTCAATGTAGGGGAGGGGCTTTGCTAAGGTCCGAAAAGGGTATATAATCCTTGCACTGCTTTTTATGGAAAACATAAGCCGTTGCCAGGTCCCGTTGCGGGATTGGCAACGTTTGTTTTTTTGATTGAATAGAGAATAACAGGAGGGTTTGATGGATTTACCGGTTACAGGCGAATGCCGACTCTTGCACACTTGTGAAA
>JAJDAX010000079.1 GCA_029261615.1 Nitrospinaceae bacterium | reverse complement strand
TGCTGCCTTCTTCGTTGACGATGACCTTGGGCTCGCTTCCCTCCATGACGGCTACCACCGAATTGGTGGTGCCCAGGTCAATTCCGATAATCTTTCCCATGTTGAAATTCCTTTCGTGTGATCAAAAAACGGGTGCTATTTTTATTAATAATTTCGTTCCGAAATGTTTGCCTATTTGAGTTGGAGTGCTTAGACTAGAACTAGTTACATGGTTTAAATAAGATTCAGGTATTCAGGTGTCAAGGTATTGCATTCAGGTAATTTGAAAAAATACAGGCCATAATGAGCTGGGGGGATTCCTCAATAACTTATTGAATTATAATCCCTTAGGTGTTTTTTGAAGGTTTTTTTAGGGGGCATTTCATGGAAGACAAAAACTCAGAACTGAGGGAATTCAGCCGTGTTCCTTTCCATATTGTGGCAGATTTGAATGCAGGCGATTTGAGTTTGAAGGGGGCTCCGATCCGGGATATAAGCCTTAGTGGAATATTTCTGGAAGGCGAAGTGCCTTTGGGGGAGGGGATGGATTGCGAGGTGAGCTTGAGTCTGGAAGGCGTGGAGCCTCCGATAAAAATTGAATTGCATGGCCAGGTACAGCGGGTTGGGGCAGGTGGGTGCGGGATAAAGTTTGTTCAGATTCCGCTGGAAAGCTATGATCACCTGAACCATATAGTCCAGCTAAATGCTAAAAACCCTCACCAAACAGAAGATGAAATCAAGAACCACGTTGGATTGAACCCTCGATAAATGAAAATGGACTGGATCAACTTCCTGGAGCCCTTTGGCAGGGTTTTATAATGCAAATAGATATAAATCCCCTCTGCTTTCTTTTGTCTGGCTATTGGAAAACATCCAAAAACATTTAGAAAGGACGAGGAAAACAGGTATCTTGAAAGAGGGCCTGGTGTTATCCACCAGACCCCCTTGTTTATCCGGATAATTAAATTACGAGTTTAAGGTTTCGGCCCTTTAAAGGGCAATTGCTGAGAGTTTTTTTATTGTAGTGTCTTCCCCGAAAATTATCTGCTGACCATGAAGTCCTGAAGGCTTGATGGTCAGGAGCGTCTTTATTTCCGAGGTTTGGAAAATACGAAGTTTTGGTTTTTTTGGGATTCATGGCAGGAAAAGCAGCCAATGCCTTTATCCTTCACCAGACGTTCTGTCTGGCTATTTCCTTTAAATCCCTCAAATCCCCATCCGCCGGTTTTCCCAAAAGCTTTCTCGTCCTTTTGCATGACGCCTACCAGCTTTCTTTGACCTTCCTGAATGGTTTTCCCCTCTGATTTATCCTGAACAAGGTCGAATACCAGAACGGACCCGTCGGGAAATACACCGTCTTTAAAACCTTTTAAAGCCCTGGAATTGCCGTACACATGATGCAGGCCCTGGAAGGGGTTTTCTAAAGGATGGCCGGGTTCAATGACCATTGATTTGATATGAGGCCACTGTTTGTAGCCTTTGGGATAAGCAATTTTTGTTTCATTGGCATTTGCGTATCCGAAAAGTCCTAAAAAGGCAAATAAGATTCCTGATAAGGTAAAACATGACAGTTTCATTTTATCTCCTGAAGGTTAAATTTAAAAAATAGTTTCAACTCGAAACTAAAATATCATCGCAAGAAAAATTTGTCAAAATAATTTCGATCCGATACAATATCTTTTATGAATGCGGCCCTGTTTTACGATTATATTGAGAGGATTTCTTCTTTTTTTCGTTCTGAAATCAGGTTGGCGGGGATTGATTACGACCTTCATCCCATTCAATTAAACGCTCTGTACTTTTTAAACAGGTGCAACCGTTATTCCGATACGCATCAGGGGGTCTCGGAATATTTTGGTCTGACAAAAGGAACGGTGTCGCAGACACTAAAATCCCTGGAAAGTAAGGGGCTGGTACAAAAAAAAAGAGACAAGGATGATGGTCGGGTTTTTCATTTGAAGGTAACCCGGGAGGGAAAGAAAATAATAGAAAAGTTTTTGCCTACTCAAACCGGAGAGAAGGCTCTAAAAAAACTACCTGACAAAACCCGGCGGCAAGTTTTGGAAAGCCTTCATTTGCTTTTGCAATCCATGCAGGAGACTAATGAAATGAGACCCTTTGGTATATGCAGGACTTGTCGGTTTAATCAAAAGCTTGGAGAAGGCAGGTTTTTATGTGGACTGACGCAGGAAGGCCTCAGTCACTCTGATACTGAATTGCTTTGCAGGGAATATGAAGGCGTGGGTGAAAAATAAAAGCGGGAAGTTCAGATTTGTTCAGGGTGCGTCGTTTTTTATGAGATTCGAATTAGTAGGTTGGTCAGCTTTTTATATATTTTCCTCAGAGGATTCAAGAAGTTTAAATTCAATCAAGTCCCCTTCGCATTCAAAGGTCAGGCGGGTCAAGAGATCCGTATTTGGGAATTGGAGATCTTTTGCCTTGAAAGACATGATGGGAATTTCAATTGAAGAAGGTTGAGGGACCAGGTTTTTTAAATTCCCACCAATCTGGTTGGCCAGTTCCTTAAGTGTATCTTCAATATTTTCTTCCTGAGTGGTGGGACTACTCTCTCCAAAAAATATACTGGAAGCGGCTTGGGTCAGGCGAGGCGTTAAAGTGATGACCAGCCAGCCGTTCCATGTGCCCTTGATTTTGGTTGCGCATCGGAGGTTGTCAATTTCCTGGATAGGCTGAGGAATATCTTGCCGAGCCAGAGGTAACCCGAGGGCTGTGTTCCAAACCATTTCGGCACAATGGCATATTTCTTTTTCCATGTATTGTGTTGCCATTGTTTTATCTATTCCCGTTTTCACTAGCGTCTTTTTTTTTCAATACGGATATGGAAAAGGGTTTGTTCTCGCAATTGAATGACATGAGGCAGACCAACTCACTTCCCGGAACGCGCAGATTGAAATTGGTGACCGCAACGGTGGGTAGAGAAAGATAGCAGGGTTCAGGGAACATGGCCTTGAGATTGCCTCCTGTCATATTTGCCAGTTCGCCGAGCGCATCCTGAATATCTTGGATTTCCGCTTCCTCTTCGGGGACTGAAAACATGATGGCTGCGGCTTTCCGGGCAAGGGTCGCCGGGCAATGCAGGGTGACAGTTCCTGACCACTCTCCGGTTATATGAACGCAACTGGCCAGAGCATTATCGAGATGATCTGGTTGATAAGTTTTTTCTGCTCTGGTGACATCCATCCCAAGAACATTTTTCCAGATGGCCTCTGTATATTGAGTGATATCTTCTTCGAGGTGGTCCATGTGTGATTTAACCTTTCAGGCTGTAACACCCGGACTGGGGTAAGGGCAGCCGTTCGAATGAAGGGTCGATGTTCATCGTTGTTTCCGCCGCTCCTAGAAACAGGTAGCCGTCTGTCTTTAACACTTTTCGTATTTTCCCCAGAATACTTTTTTTCATTTCGACATCGAAATAGATCAGCACGTTGCGGAGAAACATGATGTCGATGCGAGGCATTATCGGAAAGGGTTCAGAGAGGTTGACTTCCCGGAATTGGATCATTTTTAGTAAGTCGTCTTTCACTTTCCATTCTGTCCCAACCCGTTCGAAAAATTTGACCAGGAGCATGGCGGGTAATCCCCGGTTCACTTCAAGTTGGGAATATTTTCCGGTCCGGCAGCGTGCGAGCATTTCTTTGGAGATGTCGCTACTGATAAAGTTGATTTTCCAATTGTTGAGCTCTGGAAAATCGTTTTTCAGTATCATTCCAATCGTGAAAGGCTCTTGTCCGCTGGAGCTTGCCCCGCACCATATATTCAACTCCCTTTTTAGTTTGTTTTTTTCAATGATATCGGGCAGGACGTGTTTTTTGAGAGCTTCAAACGGGTGAACGTCGCGGAAAAATGAAGTTTCGTTTGTGGTGAGTGCGTCTACCACTTTGTCAGAAAGACCGTTTCTAATTCCGCCCGAACGTAGCTTTAAAACTAGTTTCTCAATTGTCTCCAGACCTTCGCTGTGAAGCAGAGGCAGCATTCTGGATTCGACAAGGTACTCCTTGCCGGGTTCTAGAACGATGGCGGATCGGTCAAGAACCAATTTGCGTATGTAATCGAAATCTCCGGTTGCGATAGCCATAAAACCTTTGTCATGTAAAACTGCGATGGATGGATGTTGTGAACAAAGTCATCAGGTCATAATGGGTTGACTGCAATTCCCATCAAACTTAATTTCTCTTGAATCATTTCCTTGGTAAATGGTTTCATCACATATTCATTTGCTCCTGCCTCAAGGGCTTTGACCACCTGGGACATTTCCGTTTCTGTGGTGACCATCATGAGTCGCATGTTGTCGTATTTTGAATGTTTTCGAATTTCACAGACTAGTTCATAGCCGTTCATTTCCGGCATATTCCAGTCGACAAGGGCGAAATCAAAAAGATCGCTGGACTCAACGACTTGAAATGCCTCTTTACCGTCACCCGCTTCACTGACATCCAATCCCATACTGACAAGCATTTG
>JAJDAX010000078.1 GCA_029261615.1 Nitrospinaceae bacterium | reverse complement strand
GGATAGTAAACCATTGGCTTGTCGTACAGGGGCATGAGCTGTTTGCTCACTACCTGAGTGAGCGGATAAAGTCGTGTCCCGGAACCGCCTGCGAGAATAATTCCTTTTTTAACCATTTAGTAATTACCTATGTTCTTTATTCACTACGTTAATTCAAAAAACATTTAATCCGTTAGACCCAACCGCTCACCACGGTAAGCACCGGAGGTCACCCGTTCCAGCCATTCGGTATTATCAAGGTACCAGCGAAGAGTTTTGCGCAGACCCGATTCAAAATCGTTTGCAGGTTTCCAACCGAGCTGACTTTTTATTTTGGAAGCGTCAATGGCATAACGACGGTCGTGCCCAGGTCGATCTTTCACGAAGGTGATTAAATCTTCGTGCGGCACGGGTCCTCGATCAGGTGCCATTTCATCCAGCAGGCGACAAATTGTATTAACCACTTCAAGATTGGGCTTCTCGCTGTCACCACCGATATTGTAAACCTCTCCCGGGGTCCCCGACTCAAGCACACGCTGGATGGCGCTACAATGATCCTCAACGAACAGCCAGTCTCGTACCTGCTGGCCGTCTCCGTAAACAGGTAGAGGTTCTCCCGCCAAGGCTTTGCCGGTTACCAGAGGGATGAGTTTCTCCGGGAACTGGTACGGACCGTAATTGTTGGAGCAGTTGGTGGTGAGGACGGGCAGTCCGAATGTCCGGTTGTAGGCCCGCGCGAGGTGGTCCGCCCCTGCTTTGGAGGCCGAATAGGGCGAGTTCGGGGCGTAAGGGGTGGTCTCGGTGAATAACCCGGTTTTCCCCAGTGAACCGTAAACCTCATCTGTGGAAACGTGAAGAAAACGAAAGTCCTCTTTCGCTGGCCCTTCCAGTGACAGCCAGTGACCACGGGCCGCCTCCAGCATTTCAAATGCCCCGACCACATTCGTCAGGATGAAATCGCCGGGTGATTCAATGGACCGGTCGACGTGGGATTCAGCAGCAAAGTTCACTACATAATCCGGCTGATGATCCTTGAAAAGGGACCGGACCAGATCACGGTCACGAATGTCTCCCTCCACGAATACGTGGTTGGGATTGTCTTTGAGCGATTGCAAGGTGTCCAGGTTGCCAGCGTAAGTGAGGGCATCCAGATTGATCACTTTGACATCCGGCTTCTGCATGGTCAGGAGGACAAAGTTGCCACCAATAAAACCGGCACCACCTGTTACAAGATAGGTTTTCATGGACGAATCATCTCATGGAAAGATTAGGAAAAAAAGTCCTGAATTGCGGAAACGACGTACTCCTGTTGTTCCGGGACCACTTCAAATGAGTTGGGCAGGGCCATCGTTTCGGCGGCGGCTTTTTCAGAAACTTTGAAATCGCCTGTCTTGTAGCCGAGGTCCTGGAAACATTCCTGCTCGTGCAGGGACAACGGATAATACACTTCGCAACCGATGCCGCGCTTCTGGATATGTTCGCGCAGGGCATCGCGTTTGCCATCCGCGACCCGCAGGACAAACTGATTGTATATGTGACGCGATGTAACCTCTTCAGGAGTTTGAATGTGTTCCTTCAATCCTGCATCCGTGATGAGTTTGCGATAGCGGTCAGCGTTATCCTGTCGTTTTTTAGTCCACGCGTCGAGGTAAGGCAATTTGGCCGCCACCACGGCGGCTTGCAGGGTGTCGAGGCGAAAATTTCCGCCCACCCACTTGTGGTAATACTTCGGATGCGAGCCATGAACGCGCAGAATTTTCAATCGTTCGTAGAGGTCTTCGGAGTCCGTTGTCACAAGCCCACCATCACCGATACCGCCGAGATTCTTCGTCGGGAAAAAAGAAAAGCATCCCATGTCACCGAGGGATCCAGCGCGCTTATCCTTGTATTCGGCACCGATCGCTTGCGCCGCGTCTTCAATGACGGTGAGATTGTGTTCTTTTGCAATGGTATTGATTGGGGTCATATCAGCGCACTGACCATAGAGGTGGACAGGAATGATCGCTTTGGTCTTACCGGTTACCGCTGCGGGAATAAGATTCGCGTCGAGGTTGAAGGTCACCGGGTCTATGTCAACGAAAACCGGCTTTGCCCCAACCCGTACGATAGAACCCACTGTCGCAAAAAAGGTAAAAGGGCTGGTGATGACTTCATCGCCGGGGCCAATGTTCGCGGCCATTAGAGCGATCACCAGCGCATCGGTGCCGGAAGAAACTCCCACAGCGAACCGCGATTGGCAATACTCAGCGATCTTATCTTCCAGGTCTTTTACCTGGGGCCCCAGGATGAATTTGCCGGACCGGATGACCTCATACATCTCTCGTTCAGCATCGTTCAGCCATTCGTGATAGGAACCCGGGATGTCGAGCAACGCCACACCCTTCAACGGGGTGGGGGGTTGATCGAGATGTGTTTTAAATTCATTCGGAGTGAGTGCCGAAACTTCAAGCTCAGAAAATAACGCGGTATTCAATGTGAGCACTGCATCAAGATTCAGGTCTTTGACCGCTTGGGCTGAGAGGGTTTCTGGAAACCCGGCGCGGGTGTCAGCCAGTGTGTCGGTGATCTCTGGGCCGGATTGAGGGGTTGTCGGAAAACGGGAAACTATTTCGCTCAATCGTTCCCGGGTTGTCTTATCGTCTAGGGAATTCCGAGTTAGCCGGTACGCATCTGGCAGGCAGGCTGCAATTATCCAAGCCTGGATGCCACTTCCGCTCAATTGTTTGAGTAAATCTTCGTTAGGGTTAACCACAAGATCGACGATGACATCAGTATGAATTAACAGTTTCAAAATGACCTCTGGAATTTAAAGGAAAAAAATCAGGCTTTAAAGATTTTGTCGGATTGAATATTTTTGCAGGCGTTACGCGTGTCGAGCACCATTTGCGCGGCTTCCACAATGGAAGGATAATCAAAATCCGAATGGTCAGTGAGGATTAAGACAGCATCGAAATCCGGAATCGTGGACAATTCAACCGATTTCTTACCAGCGAACCGAGCGTACTCCCTGGAGGGGCCGATGCAAGGCACGAAGGGGTCGTTGTATTCGACCTTCGCTCCAGCCTCTTCAAGCAATTGCATGATCTTCAGGCTGGGTGATTCCCGATAGTCGTCGACATTTTTTTTGTAGGCCATGCCGAGAATGAGCAACCGGCTTTTCCCGAAAGCGATGCCTTTTTTATTGAGGGCCCACATGAGCCGCTGCACAACGTAAGTCGGCATCTGCAGGTTGATCTCACCTGCAAGTTCAATGAACCGGGTCGTGATCCCGTATTCGCGTGCCTTCCATGTCAGGTAAAAAGGGTCGATGGGAATACAATGACCGCCAAGCCCCGGTCCTGGATAAAACGGCATGTAACCAAACGGTTTTGTACTGGCGGCTCGGATCACTTCCCACACGTCGATGTCCATGCGGTCGAAGATGACTTTTAGTTCATTTACCAGGGCGATGTTGACCGCGCGAAAAATATTCTCCATTAATTTGGTGGCTTCCGCGGTTGACGTGCCGGAAACCGGTACGATTTCCTCGACGATCTGGCTATAAAGGGCGATGGCCGCCTCAAGCCCGTATTCGGTATCGGCCCCG
>JAJDAX010000077.1 GCA_029261615.1 Nitrospinaceae bacterium | reverse complement strand
GTCGCTGGGGAAAATCAGGAAGCAAAGGGTGAAAAATTCGCTCTAACCCCTTATTTTTAAAGCTTAACACAAAACGAAATTACCTTAGCATAATTACCCAATCCCGGCAATTGTTATCCAATCGAAGGCCCTGTTTCGGCTCTTTTGGAATCTGGTGGTAAAGACAGTCCATTTTTATCGGCATATTTGGCAATAGTCCGGGCATTGATCCCTATACCCTGTTTCAGGAGGCTATTATCATAATCCGACATCATACTCACCACTCCCACTAACCGTCCCTCACAACTGATGATCGTACCGCCAGAGTTCCCGAAGAAAACTTCATTATCTTTAAAATAAACAAAAGGCGTATTTTCCAATCGCCCTTTTTTCTTGATCCGCCCTTTTTGTAAGGAGTAGTATTTCCCATTGGGATGGCCCACGACCATGAGTTCCGAGTCCTCTGGGACTCCATTTTGGAGAAGGAGCCAATCCCGGTTTCGCCCCCGGGTTTTTATAAACGCAAGGTCCAGTCCTTCGATACGAATCACCTGATCAACTGGTATAGAACGCCCGGGTTTTGCGAGATTACCATCCCGGACATTTGGTAGATTTGCCGAAACATTGGTACCGTCCACAACATGCTTTGCAGTGACAATCAATTCCGGCCCAATAAACACTCCGGCACCAAATCCCTCATCGGTTTTCACCACAACCGTTGCGGCAGCGGCTTCACGGTAAAGATCCACTGGGTTTTCGCAGTCGATTCCTTTACCAATCAGGTGTTCTTCCAGCTTATTTTCCGCCGGGTTAAAAAACAAACGGAGTGCCCTTTTAATTCTCTTTGGATAAGTGTTCTCGGGATCTTTTACTGTCAATGACTGATTGCTGAGAGCGATCAAACCCACAATCCCAATAACGACAATCCAAATGTTTTTCTTTTTCTGTTCTGACGGATTCAAATTTATTCTCGAATTACAGGGGTTCCAAATTTTTTTCAGCTTTGGACCTTAAAAAAATGGATAATAAAACTCACAATTAACACTGAAATTTATCAAAGGACACTATGAACGATTGGAATGTCATTATACTTGGGCTGGTTCAGGGACTTACGGAATTTCTCCCCGTATCCAGTTCCGGACATTTAATTCTGGCTCCCGCCCTTCTGGGCTTTCAGGATCAGGGGTTGGCCATGGATGCGATGCTCCATATGGGCACCCTGCTCTCCATTATAATCTTTTTCAGGAAAGATTTATGGGAGCTATTCCTGGGATTATTGCCTGGCCCCCGTGGTGAGAAGAGCCGCGTTCTGGCCTGGTCCATCGTTGCCGCTTCTTTTCCAGCAGGGATATTTGGACTGGCTGCGGATGACTGGATAGAAGCCAATCTGCGCTCCCCGATGTTTGTTGCCTGTAGCCTTTTTGCCTGGTCAATCGTGTTCTGGTTTATCGACAAGCGAGGGAAAGTGCAGGAAGGCACAGCCGATGTTCATAGTCTTTCACCAAAACAAGTATTTTTTATAGGGTGCGCACAGGCACTCGCCCTGTTTCCGGGCACATCCCGCTCCGGTGTGACCCTTGCCGCTGGTTTATTGACCCATTTGAATCATCAGGCAGCAGCCCGCTTTTCTTTTCTGCTGGGGGCACCCATCATCACCGCTGCCGGGTCCCTCAAAACTTTCGAGTTCTTTTTTGATTCGGGCCCAAAGGAATTTTTATTTTCAACCTATCAGCTTTTTCTGGGGTTTACCGTCTCATTTGTGGTGGGTTATTTAGCGATTCATTTGTTGCTGAAAGTTGTAGCCCGGGTGGGCCTAACACCCTTTATCTATTACCGGGTGCTGCTCGCTGCATTTATCGGATTTTACTTTTGGTAGGAAGAACCATAAAAAAAAGCCGACCTGCCTTTCGGCAGATCGACCAATTTTATTCTTTTCGGGAAATTAACCGCAGGTTACCGCGATCGGAACCGTACCGGTGTTGGTGATGCGAACCAAACCGCTGATGTCACCAATGGAATCACCACGGCTGAACTCGGTCTGCTTCTTCAGAACAACTTTTCCTGCACCCATGGAATGCTTGTTGGCCATACCTACTTTCCGTTCGCCCTCAAAACCCTGATGTTCCCCAGCTCCAAGAGAAATCGGAACCGTGGTAGCACTGAGGGATTTCCAGACAACAGCATTCGCGTTGCTGCGGTCACCAGCACTTGAGGTACCTTTGGCTTCCAAGGTAATGGTATTGGCGTTGTTACATTCAGTTTTGTCGCCAGGATTAATAGTACCGGCATAAGCCGTCATGGCCAGACACAGAGCAACAACTGTCACGATAGAAACTAACGTGAACTTTTTCATAGTTTTCCTCCCTTACCCATAATTAGTAAAAAGACGAGGTAACGATTGAATTCAAAACCTATCGGGACATCCCCTCACGTTCGGCCCTGATTGAGGTCAGAATCCACAACTATAGTTCATTCTCCGGAATTAAAATCACCGGAAAAATATAGCCTGATTACATTGATTTTCCCCGCCTT
>JAJDAX010000076.1 GCA_029261615.1 Nitrospinaceae bacterium | reverse complement strand
GTTGAGCAGGCCGAAGAGAGGGCAGGGGGGAAATCCGGAGGCAATTCCGGGAACAAGGGATGGGAGACAGCTCTGGCCGCTCTTGAAATGATTAACCTTTATCAGAAGTTGTCGTAATTATATGGGTAAAAGAAGGTCTTCCAGGGAATTGGCTGTGAAATTTTTATACCTGTGTGAACTGAATGCAGGTGAGTGGAAAGAACAACTGGGACAATTCTGGGAACGCAATCCTTGTCAAAAAGATATCATGCGTTTTTCAGAAGGGCTTCTGAGAAAAGTATTTGAACACAGAGTTCAAATAGACGAACTGGTAGAAAAGTTCAGCGATCATTTTGCTCTGTCCCGTATGGGGGTAATCGACCGCAATCTCCTCAGGCTTGCGGTTACCGAGATACTTTATGCGAAGGAAACCCCCGCCGCTGTCGTAATTAATGAAGCGGTCGAAATAGCAAAACGATACGGTAGCGACGAATCCCCGGCATTCATCAATGGAGTGCTTGATAAAATCAAAGGGGAAATCGAAGGCGGTCGTGTTACTGCTATCCCCGCCTCCTGAAAATAAGCATTAGAAGACTTCTTTTGCACACCTGACTAAAATGAAAAATGAAGTACGTCGTCATATCCGATTTGCACAGCAATCTGGAAGCGTTGGAGGGGTTTCAAGAGTCATTGGAAAACCTGAAATCTACAACAGGGTTCCAATTCGATAAACTGGTGTGCCTCGGTGATATGGCAGGGTATGGTGCCAACCCGAATGAAATTATCGAGTGGGTGCGGGAACATTGCGATATTGTGCTTGCCGGCAACCATGACTACGCTGTGGTTGGTAAGACGGACGCATCTTATTTCAACTCCTACGCTCTCAAAGCTTGTCGCTGGACAGAAGGGAAGTTGACGAATAAAAACCGGAAATACCTTGCTTCGCTTCGGGCTAGTGTTGTTCAGGACAAGATTTGTTGGGCGCACTCCTCTCCTTTTGAACCTTTAGAATGGCATTATATCGACAATCGTTATGATGGAATGGATAACTTTCCTCATTTTAAGGAGAAGGTTTGTTTCGTTGGTCATTCGCATCGCCCGGTAATTCTGGAAGAATGTGAACCCGATAAAGTTCAAACGTATTATGATACCAATTGGGAGTTGAAAACTGACTGCCGCTATATTTTTAACGTGGGAAGTCTGGGGCAACCGCGTGATGGCAACCCTGATCCGGCTTACGCTATTTATGACTCAAATGACAACACCTATGAGCTCAAAAGGTTTCGATACGATATCAAGACCGCTCAATCCAAGATTAAAAACGAATCCTTGCCCACCTATTTGTCGGACCGATTAGCCATTGGAAAATAAGAGACACCGGCCTCTTTATTGACCCTTTTTTTTGAACGTGTTATAGTCAAAAGTGTAATAAAATTAATAGTTTAAGAGGTTGGTTTCAATGTCTACCTTAATGGGGTTCGAGTGCCTGTAGTTAAAAATATTTCAAATATGAAACGAAACGGCATCTTTGGGAAATTATTTGTCGGATTCCTGGTTGCCGTGTTTTGCATGACGTCTTCGGGTGTTGGGATGGCCGCAAGTGGAAAACCTGCCGGACCCGATTCTCTTTATGAGAAGGCACGGAACTCTTACTATCAGGTTTTGGATTCCCCAACCGCCAAACTCAACCGGCAAAACTGGCTCAAAACAATCGCTTTATTTCAGGCGGTTGTCGATCAATACCCTTCCTCCCATCAAGCGTACAAGGCGGCTTTCACACAAGGTTTGTTGTCTCTAGAGATGAACAAATTGAGTGGAAGTTCCGAAGATGAGAACCGGGCGATTGAATACTTTAATCGCGTTGTCACCCGGTTTGCACCCGGACGATTGACCGATGATGCGCTTATTCATCAGGCTTCCCTATTTAAAAACCGTGGGGATCTTGAAGCGTCACGGGCACGGCTCCAACAGGTGCTCGATAAATTCCCGAAGGGAGACCAGGTTCCCGCCGCCCGCCGTGAATTGAAAATCCTTTCCCAAATGGCTTCAGTAAACTCGAAAGAAGTTCCTCCCAATAAAACAGGAGAAACTACTAAAGCAAATGCGGTGGTGAAAGATTCTCCAGATAGTAAACCAGCCCACCAGCATGACCAAAATTTTGCCAGGAACAAAGAATCCCTTAAACAAAAACAGTCTGCCAGTAAAAAAACATTCACAAAGAATACAAGGTTGTTTGATCTTGCCTACGAGAATGGCAATCAAAAAGCCAAGGTGATGCTTAAGGCCGAAGGGCCGGTCAAGTTTACCCAGCAACGTCTGGACAATCCAGATCGGGTGCAGGTGACCTTTGAAAATGGCGCGTGGGATCCAAAAATGGAAAAAGTGGTGACACTGGAGTCGGGTATTTTGACCCATGTTGAACCAAAAAAGGGAGAGGGTACCTCGTCCGTTCTCATGGTTGAGATGACCGGTGGCGGTCCCGTTTCGGTTTCAACTCGAAGCGCAGGCCATCAGTTTATTCTCGAGTTTGAAGCAATACAAAAAGCGGCTGAGCTGGACCAGGTCATTCCCCGCGCACCGCCGGTGGCTGTGAAACCCCGAATGAAGGATGGTCCAACTCTGATCGTGCTGGACCCTGGGCACGGAGGGAAAGATGATGGTGCGAAGGGCCGTACAGGTATTTTGGAAAAGCAGGTGAATCTTGAGATATCAAAGCGTGTAAGAAAAATCCTGGAAAAACGCTACAAGTACCGCGTGGAATTGACTCGCACTCAAGATACGTTTATAGAACTCAAGGACCGGGGAGATTTGGCCAACAAACTCGATGCCGATCTTTTTGTTTCCATTCACGCCAATGCTGCTCCGCGTAAATCCGCCCGTGGGATTGAAACCTATTACCTGGGTGCCGGTGCCGGTGATCGTGCACTTGAGACAGCGGCGCGTGAAAATGGAGATCTTGTCGGTTCGGTAGAAGACGATGATGTGCAACAGATTCTGGCCAGCCTCATCAGTACAACAAAGATAAATGAATCGGCCCGCCTTGCTGCGGATGTACAAAAACGATTGTCCGGAATAATGCCTCGAAAATTTTCGAAAGTGTCGGACCTTGGTGTAAAAGAAGGTCCTTTCTACGTGTTACACCGTACCAACATGCCAAGCATTTTGATCGAAGTAGGTTTTCTTACGAACAAGTACGAAGAACGCCGCCTGCAGAACACTTCCTACCAATACTGGCTGGCGGAATCCATTGCGCAGGGAATTCACCGGTTTATCCGGGAGAAAGGGCCCTCCATTTAACGGAGGAATAGAAACATGGCCCCTTCACTGCCTATCGTGGCGATCATCGGTCGCGCAAACGTCGGTAAATCCACACTGTTCAACAGGTTGGTCGGTGAACGCCGGTCAATTGTGAATAATCAGTCAGGGGTTACCCGTGACCGCATTTATGGTCAGGTCACTTTTTACAAAAAACCCTTCATGCTGATTGACACCGGCGGGATTGATATCGATGGTGGCGGGTCCATCGAAGACATGGTTCTGGTGCAGGGAGATTTGGCCTTGGCGGAGGCTGATGTGGTGTTGTTTATCGCTGATGGCAGACAGGGCCTGACTCCGCAGGATGAGGAGGTGATTCAGAAGCTCAGGAAATCGGGCAAGCCTTTCTTTATCGGAGTCAACAAGATTGATTCTCAAAAGCAGGAGCTGGACACCAACGAATTTTTCAGAATAGGCCTGGGTTCTGTTTTTCCCATCTCTTCGGAACATGGACTCGGTATCGACGATTTGATGGAGCCCCTGGTTGAGGCGTTACCGATTTCGAAAACTGAACTGGTCAAGCAGGAAGGAATTCGTCTTGCGATCATTGGTCGACCCAACGTGGGAAAATCGTCGCTCGTCAATCAGTTTTTAGAGAAAGAGCGCTGTATTGTTTCCGAAATTCCGGGGACCACCCGTGATTCGGTAGACACGGTTCTCAAATTTGAAAACACGTCATTCATTTTGACCGATACCGCCGGAATTCGACGTAAGGGTAAAACTCATCAGGTGCTGGAAAAGTTCAGCGTCATCATGGCGCTCAAGGTTTTGGAGCGAAGTGACATAGCAGTTTTGCTTATTGATGCTGTTGAAGGAATCACAGACCAGGATGCGACCATTGCTGGATATGCTCATGAAGAGGGACGCGGAGTGATTCTTTGTGTCAATAAATGGGACCTGGCCCGTTCGGAAGATCTTGATTGGAAAGAGGTTGAAGCGAGGGTCAGAAACAAATTGAAATTTCTCGAATTTGCACCCATAATGCCGGTTTCCGCCAAGACGGGTAAAGGGCTTGATCAATTATTGCCTGAAGTGGAGAGGGTTTATAATGAATACACCCGTACCATTACCACATCCCGCTTGAACGATTGTTTCGCGAAAGCGATACAAAGGCGGCCCATGAGCAGTTACCGAGGCAAGTTTTTAAAACTGTATTACGCGACACAGATTAAAAACCGGCCACCAACGTTCCAGTGTTTTGTGAATTTTCCTGAAGGAATTCACTTTTCCTATGAACGCTATCTCTTAAACAGCCTTCGAAATTCCTTTGGATTTGAAGGAACTCCCATCCGGCTTTTATTTGCAAGCCGGCATCCTGGTTCTCGCCGTGAGGGTTCTCGATAAAAAAATTAAGATTTACGAAGGGTATAATTTCCGTGTCCTGGATATACCAGGATATGAAAAAATTACATTTGGCTGTCCTCCGGGAATTGTTAAGGATTTTGCCCGCAGGGAAGAAGACCTCACCTCCCACTACATATTGCCGACCCGGACCCTGGTAAAAGGGAAGAACAACTTCGATTTCGAATTCATTGTTTACAACTTCCTTTTTATCCGCAGACAAAAAACCAAAATAAAAATCTACTGCACGCAGGATCAGAAAGAGCGTTTCAATGCCATTATGAGCGAAACGCTTTTTGGACCTACTTTGCATCAAATGTTGTGTGCCCAATTCCGCAATTTTATGAAGCGGTCGGGCTTTTCGCCGGGAGAGGTGGGGCGATTTGAAAAGTTTCTTCTAAGCCTTTCGGGCGATAAAAGATTGTTTGGAAAACTGCAGGGCATGATGGAAACCCAGGTGTCCGACGAAGTGTTGTTGAAGGAGCTTTCTTCCCATTTCAAGAAGGTTTTGAAAACCAAAACCTGGATGCAAAAAAAATCCACGAGCCCGGCCAATTTGTTTGCAAGGAATACATTGCAATGTTATCAGTTGCAACGGGAAATGGAATTGTTCACTCTGACACGCGATTGTACTCGGGAGGAGTTTATAGACCGGCTTGTTGAATTCCACCTGTTTGGGAAAGATAAGTCCGTTACCGTGGTTGGTAAGGTTGATGCTAGAAAAAAAATCAAAGTAACTCAAGTGCGTCCATCCTTTTTTGAAATCCACGAGGGCGGAAAACTTAAGGCCGAACTGGATTTTAACGAAATCGATTCTCCCCCGATTCCAGACACAATCAATCTACTGGATAAACCTTTCATGGGAGCCACCTTCCTGGGTGTGGGTTCTGGTTTTTCGGCAAACCGTCGCAACAGTTGCATGATACTTTGGGCAGAGGGAAAGGGATTGATGGTTGATGCGTTCAGTGATAATAATGAGGCGCTGTTGGCGCACGGTATTACTGAAAATGATGTGAGCCTGATGTTTTTATCCCATGTGCATTCTGATCACGATGCCGGGTTTATTGAAAAAATTCTCTCCGGTCAGCGCCTGAAGGTAATGACCTCCCGCATAATCTTTGAAAGTTTTGTTCGGAAAATTGCAGCGATCACCCTGTTTCCTTGCGATGTCATTGAAAGCTTCATCGATTTCTTCGAAATGGAACCTAATAAAAAAATTAAATTGCCGGATTGTAAAAACACCTATATTGAGTTTGACTATTCCTTCCATTCCATTCCATCTGGGAGACTTGTTCTTACCCACAAGGATGAAAAGGGAATTGAGAAGAGTATAAGTCACTCTGGTGATACCAAATACGACCGTGACCTGATTCACCGTTGGTACGATCAGGGTGTTTTTTCAAGCAACCGGTATCAATCCATTATGGGATTTATCTGGGATGCGGATTTGATTATTCATGAAGTGGGTGGAGGGCAACTGCACACAGAGTTCGGTGCGTTGACAGAGCTTAAACCGGAAATTGCAAAGAAAATGATCCTGACCCATCAGCATAAAAGTTCCATTAACCATCCCTATTTTCATTTTGCTGAAGAAGGGGAAACGCGGATGGTGCTTCCCATGCCCAAATCGAAAGGGTTGACCACGCTGGAATTTTTAAAGGAAATCAGCCTGTTTCAGGGTGTCGGGTCATCTGCTTTAAAATCTATTGAGAAAAAATCCAAAAGGGTGAATTACAATCCGGGTGAAATTGTGTTTACCAAAAATGATATTGGAGAATCTTTTTATGTCATTCTTGAAGGATTTGCCGAAATAATTCTCGGGGGAAAGATGAATGCTGTTTATGAAAAAGGGATGTTTTTCGGGGAACTGGCGATCACTACAGACAATCCCCTTAGGCGAGGGACAGTGCGTGCTCTCTCCCGATTGACTTTACTGGAAATTCCAAAACAACTGTACCTCGATTCCGGACTACCAACCATCATGGATGATTTTTACAGATTGGACAATCATTTCAGTGAAGTGGTGAGGCCGAGTCTGGTGGCGTCTCTGGGCTTCGGTAGTCTTGCGCATTGGAAGAAGGGGGAATCCATTTTTCCCAGAAACAGTGAGGAAGCGCCGGTTTATCTGCTTCTATCCGGACAAGTAAAGGTTTCTTCAGGAAAAGGGAAAAAGATTGCTTTTCTGTCCAGCGGGGATATTATGGGGGAAATTTCAGATTGGAAAACTATCGTCAAAAAAGCGGATGTTCTTGCTGATACAGACGAGGTGTTTGCCGTACAATTGGAACCGGATCAGGTTACCCAGATATTCAAATTGTATCCGTCTTTTTACGGAACGGTTTACCAGAAGATAAAAAAGCTGGAAGCAAGGTTGTCAAAAAACTGATTAGAAAAATATTTCAAGCCAGTAGTTTTGCTGCTGATTTTTAGCGACCCCTTTATCTTTCCGGGAGTAACTTATGAAATCTTACAGCGCTGAAAATATCAGGAATGTGGGGTTGATCGGACATGGTGGATCAGGAAAGACTTCAACTGCCGAAGCAATATTGTATATCGCCGGAGTTTCTGACCGGCTGGGTAAGGTAGGGGACAACTCATCCGTCATGGATTTCGATCCTGACGAAATCAAACGGGGTAACTCAACCAACGCCTCCCTCGCTACTTTCGAATTTCAAAAACACAAAATAAATCTTATAGACACCCCTGGAACCAATAACTTTGTTGGGGATACTGTCGGTTGTATTCGTGTTGTAGACGGTGCCGTCGTTGTGATTGGGGCCGATACCGGCGTCCAGTTTTATACTGAAAAAACCTGGAAATGGGCGGATGACCAGGGAATACCTCGAATCCTGTTCCTGAACAGGATGGATGCCGAGGAATCAGAAATAACCAATACACTTGAAGTGGTCCGTAAAAAGTTTTCAGTAAAACCCATTTTACTGGATCTTCCGGTGGGAAGTGGTGACGGATTTAAAGGCATCGTGGATCTGGTGGAACAAAAATATTTTGAATATGAAAAAGGCGGGAAGGGTATTGGAAAAGTGTCGGCTATCCCTGATGATCTTGCAGATGAAGTTGAAACGACGCGGATGGAACTGGTAGAAGCGGTGGCCGAAGCAGACGATGAACTTATCGAAATATATCTGGAAAAAGGTGAACTTTCAGAGGAAGAATTTTTGACCGGGCTTAAACAGGGAATTGCCGGAGGGAGGCTTGTGCCGGTTCTGCTGGGTTCTGCTCTTCACAATATTGGAATCGACCGACTGATGGATGCGATGATCCAATACATCCCCTCCCCGGATAAACGGGATGCTCAATTGGCGACCAAAATTGAAAATGAAGAGGCGATAGAAATTGCTCCCGATGTTTCCGCGCCTTTTACAGCCCAGGTCTTTAAAACCATTGCGGATCCCTACGCAGGTAAATTGACATTGTTCCGCGTTTTTTCCGGTAAGCTGACTGGAGATTCGTCAATTTACAACACCGATCATGAAGCCAATGAGCGGGTGGGACAAATCATGTCCCTTCAGGGAAAGAAACAAATTCAATTGTCCGAGGTTGTGGCTGGGGACATTGCCTGCGTGGCCAAATTAAAAGTAACGGGCACTGGCGATTCGCTCTGCTCAGATGCCAAGGGGGCGGTCAAGTTTGAGGAGATTCCCTTTCCCAAAGCTGTTCTGGCTCGCGGAATGGTCCCTAAAACTCGCGCGGATGAGGAAAAAATCAGTAATGCCCTGCACCGCCTTTGCGAAGAAGATCCTACCATTAAAGTGGAACGGGATGCCCAGACTCACGAATTAATTGTTTCGGGTATGGGCGCTGTCCATTTAGATGTTATTCTGGAAAGACTGAAACGGCGGTTCGCGGTTGAGGTGGATGTGAAACCTCCTAAAGTCCCCTATTTGGAAACGATTAGAAAAAGTACCAAGGTTCAAGGGAAATATAAAAAGCAGACCGGAGGTCGCGGACAATACGGCGATTGCTGGTTGGAAATAGGACCTATGGCCAAAGGTGGTGGATTTCAGTTCGAAAATAAGGTTGTTGGAGGCTCTATTCCCAAAACTTATATTCCAGCCGTTGAAAAGGGAGTACAGGAGGCTATGGCTGGAGGCGTTGTTGCCCATTACCCGATGGTGGACATCAGGGTGGCCGTCTATGACGGTTCCTATCATGATGTGGACTCTTCAGAGATGGCATTTAAAATAGCAGGATCCATTGGCTTCAAAAAAGGAGTGATGGATTGTAAACCGATTTTACTGGAACCTGTTATGTTGTTGAATGTGGTGGTTCCCAGTGAATCGATGGGGGATATCATTGGTGATCTCAATTCAAAGCGGGGTAAGGTACTGGGTGTGGAAGCAGATGAAGACACACAGAATATCCGAGCCCATGTCCCGATGGCATCTTTGTTGAATTATGCGCCCGAATTGCGAGCCATCACGGGTGGTCGCGGGGAGTTTGAAATGGAATTCGATCATTACGATGATGTCCCGGAACACATTGCTTCGAAAATAATTGAAAATGCACAGTTGAAAAAGGTAGAGGATAAGGAGTAATCTCCAGATAGAAGGAGATGAAACCATCTATGGGACTCGAACAGGAAACAGTGGTCAAAGCCGATCTGGTGGACCATGTCTATGAGCGCGTCGGGTTCACACGGTCCGAGGCTCTCAATGCTGTTGAAGTGATTCTTGAAGAAATAAAGTCTGCATTGGGACGCGGAGAAAATGTTCGAATCGTTGGATTCGCAAGCTTCAACTTGCGTCATAAAAATGCACGCAGGGCGCGTAACCCCAAAACAGGTGAACCCATCACCATCCAGCCTCGAACCGTCCTGACCTTCAAACCCAGCCGCCATTTACTGGAGGCCACCAACCAGTCTTCTCATGAATCAGGCCATACCGGATAAACTGTTTTTTAAAATTGGAGAGGTGGCGGATATCGCCGGGTTGGAACAGCATGTCCTTCGTTATTGGGAGGATGAGTTTGACCAATTGAAGCCCACCAAGAATAAATCCGGACAGCGTCTGTACCAAAGAAAAGATGTTGAAATGGTGCTGGAAATTCAGAAGTTGTTGTACGTGGATAAATTCACATTGGCCGGGGCCAAACAGAAACTGAAGGAACGTAGAAAACCCGGTGCCCAACTGGATTTCGGCTTTGATCGTGAAAAATTCCAGGATTGGAGAAACCGTATTAAAACGGAATTAAAATCTATTTTGAAAGTCCTGGAAAGCTAATATCTCCCTTTATTTCTTTATCTTTGTTCAAGCCAATAATCCCAGTATTCCGAGAGATTTGCTTTTTCCACTTCTGTGTCCTTAATCCTCACCTGTTGTGCTGTTATACCGTCTATTTCATGCGAAACACCCGCGGATAGGATCAAAAATTTTTGTGGTTCTTTATTTCCTTGTGATTGCCGGGCTCATTTTGGTAATTTGGAAGTAAGGCTCTTATTCCGAGGTGAAATATGGTTCGATTTACTGATTCGTTGATACGGGTATTGGGTGTTGGTATCTTGACTGTTGGTGTTTGTGGTTCTGCGTTGGCGCAGGCGGCCCCAATTCCCAACCCTGAAACTCAAAAACGAAAGTTTTATGAATATAAAGGGAATTATCGGGAAGAAATAGAAAAACTCCGTAAGGATTTTAAAAATGCGTTTGGTTACGACCTGGTAGACACTACCCAGGGTTGGAGACCGGATGAGATTAAAAGTATGCATCGGGTATTCGCAAAGCTACCCGCAAATTTTTATCGATTACCGGGTTTGGAAAAACTGGTCCGGTTGTCAGCCTTTCCCTCGAAGCATCAACAGGGATCAGGCGGACGTATTCCTGCGGCAACCTTTCCAAAGTTTTCTACCATTTACCGACATGCTTTAAAATCTCACCTCGCCGTGTTTCAGGATGATACCTTTCGGCTTGAGTTTTATGATGCCTTGTTCTCAGAAAGTGATACCGATTTTGAAAATATTGTGCATCACGAAATGGGGCATGCCATGGACATTTCTCAGGGTATGTTGAGTTTCGGAAATGAATGGCTGAAGATTGCCGGGTTCAGTATTTTAAATCTGCCTCCTCTTGATGCACGACCCGACGGGGATTATGTTTATACATTGAAGAACGACCCTGAAAACACCAATTATGCCCCGGTATCAAGACGGCATCTGCCAACTTATTCAAGAGAAAACCCGCAGGAAGATTTTGCAAATTCCGTTGCGGCTTATATTCATTATCCTTATTTTAAATATTCTCATCCCGGCCGTTACCAGTTTTTAAAACAGGCCGTGTTCGATGGAAAGGATGTTATCGCAAAGGACTCAGGTTCATCCGGGTTTAAGGAGAAGGTTGTTGCCGATGCAAAAGCCCTGGTTGAATCTGGTAAGTGGGAACAGTTGTATAACCTTGTTGCCGAAATGGGGCGAAACCCCGTACCGGAAGTGGAGAAGGCAATTATTCCTGTTCTTTATGATGCTGTCGATCCTTCAAAAGGAGAAGAGGGGGTGCGTTGGATTGCCCATGCAACCTGTTATTTGAACGACCCAGAGGCCTTAACATTAAGACAGAGCCTTGCAGCGGATCGAAGAATAAAAGTTTCCGAGGTGATGAAACACGAGCGTTGTTTTAGAATGGCCAAAAAAGTATTTGAAGAGGACCAGGTGAAATGGCCTTTGCTGAACCTTTACTTTTTTCTGGAGAACGGTAAACCGATGGTTCAATTTCTCGATCCAATAGGATTGAATGCCCGTGCGCGGGGATTTAAAACACGTTATCTCTGGACGATGAATTTTCCAAAAGCAACTGGCCAGGTGGTCTTGAATGGTAGCGCGGAAGGACCTGCCGTTGCTACCGGTGCGGTCATTCTCGATCTCAAGAAAAGTGCTTTTCGGTTATTCGATTTGCCGGAGGGGGCTGAGTTGGAATTGCAGGTCAAGGCTGAACGTTACCATGAGCGGGGCCAGCGATTTATTTCTACGCCCAGTGCTATCAAGTTTGTGGTTCACCCCTGGTTTCCATACACCACGGACGACGAGGAAACTGTAAAAGTACGCTATCCACCGGGCATGATGAAGCTGGAGAAGAGGGCCGGACCTTAAGACAGGTCCCGTACAAGCCGGACAGCCATGTTCAGATTGGCATACTGGGACGGCCAGACTTTTATACCGTCTTCGTATTGGATAATGAGTGCGGATGAATCCTTGACGTCCTCGGTCCAGGTTACGCCCGCACTGCCGGGTTCAAATACCGGGTCGATATAGATTGAATCGCCGTATTTATCAGTATTACTTTTTTCAATATCAAGAAGTTCAAAGGCTTCAAACTCCCAGGGGAACCGCCAGTTTTCATGGCCCGCGAACCGCTCCAGGTTCACAATTTGCAGGTATTCATGTCCTGTAAACCAGTTCTTCCATTTATTTGTGTCCTGAAATGAATCCGTTTTTTTCCACATCAAGTTCAGTTTATGGTCTGTTATGGTTCCGTTACCATTGTCGGTAAATCGTTCATCCTGGCTCATGAAATATTCCTTGAATTAATATCAGGTTTGATGGGAAGGGGTATTGTTCAGAGTTTTAAGGTCAGGCGTTTCCCATATAGTGATCCATGACCAGTAATTTGATTTCTGTCATTTCTTCAATTGTGTATTTAATGCCCTCGCGGCCCATTCCTGAGTCCTTGACTCCCCCATAGGGCATGTTGTCGACCCGAAATGTCGGGACATCGTTCAACACAACGCCCCCAACCTCAAGTTCGTTAAATGCCTCGAAGGCTTTGTCCAGTTGATTTGTAAAAACTCCCGCCTGAAGACCAAATGCCGAGTCGTTGACCAATCGAAGTGCATCTTCAAAATCTGAGTAGGGTTCAAGGATCATCAGTGGGCCGAAGGCCTCCTGACAAACAGCCTGATATTTTGGATTGACCTGTGTCAATACGGCAGGCTCTACAAAAGTTCCCGTACGCCTTCCGCCGGTGAGGAGTTTTGCGCCACCACTTACTGCTTCCTCAATCCATTGTTCTATTCGTTTTGCATTTTCAAGGTCAATGAGGGGGCCAATGGTGGTGGTATCCAGCAGAGTGTCTCCGCGTTTCAAGCCGGAAACCTCGTTTAACAGTTTGTCCTTAAAAGAATCAAAAATGGATTCATGGACAAATGTCCGTTGGACCGAAATGCAGACTTGTCCCGAATAGGCGAATGCCCCAAAGCAAACGCGTTTTGCCGCAGAGTCAAGATCGGCATCGGGCTCGATGATCACCCCGGCATTTCCTCCAAGCTCGAGAGTGACCCGTTTGCGTCCTGCTCGTGATTTGATATCCCATCCAACAGGCGGGCTGCCAGTGAAAGTCACCATTTGCAGCCGGTCGTCCTCAACCAATGCAGTGGCATCGGATGATCGGCAGGGGAGAATGCTGATAGCCCCTTCCGGGATGTCCGTCTCCGCGATCACTCTTCCAAGAAGCAGGGCAGTAAGCGGTGTTAGGGAAGAGGGTTTGAGCACCATAGGATTGCCCACCGCCAGGGCCGGTGCCACTTTATGGGCGACCAGATTGAGTGGGAAATTAAAAGGGGAAATTCCTGAAATGGGCCCAAGCGGGAATCGTTTAACGATGCCGGTTTTTCCTTGAGCTGCTTCCGTTATATCCAGGTTAAGAATTTCACCGGGAATCCGTGTTGCTTCCTCGGCTGCGAGATTGAAAGTTGAAATGGAGCGGGCCACTTCACCGCGCGAATACATAAGCGGTTTGCCGGATTCAATCGTGATGGTTTCAGCAAACTCTTCTTGCCGTTTTTTAATACCCTCTGCGACTTGCGAGCAGATGCGTGCCCGTTTGTGGGAAGGCATCCGTCGGGTGCTTTCAAACGCAGTGGTTGCTAGAGAGATAGCCCGGTCAATTGTAGAAGGATTGGCCAGGCTGACTTCTGCAAAAACCTGCTGGGTGTAAGGGTTGGTCACCGGGATTGTATGGTCGTCATTTTCCCATGACCGACCAATCATATAAGGATGCTTTTGCGTCATTTCAAAATCCAGTTTTCACCATTAAGGCGATCTCAGTCAATCAGCGCCTCAGATTGTTTTTAGAAGGTTATGGTATCTATTGTAAGAAAAAACTGAAATGTTGCAAGAGGGGTTATGAGAATTCAAAATTATAATTTAGATGTAAACATGAAAGCTTGATTCATGCCACCCTTTCCGGAATGTCCTGGGATGTTGAAACCGGAAGATCGATTATAAACGTGGTGCCTTTCGGATGGTTGTCCCTCACCTGGATCAATCCGCTGTGATCGATAATGATCCGGCTGATAATTGCCAGTCCTAGGCCGGTACCGCGTTTTTTAGTGGTGAAATGGGGCAGGAACAGCTTTTCCCTGTCCTGTGGCTGAATTCCAGTCCCATCATCGGAAAACTCAATCCGTACCCGTCCTGTATCAGAATTGATCAAGGTATTGATAGTGATGGTTCCTTCAGGGGAGAGTGCATCGAGGGCGTTATCGAACAGATTTATGAACACACGGCGTATCTGGTCTGGGTCCAGAAACAGGTCCTGAAGATTGGGATCGAAGCGGGTTGCAATCCGGATGTTTTTTTCGTGTCCCTCGTAGAGTCGAATGACATCTTTAATCAGTTGATGGATCGGGACCGCCCTCGGGCTTGGAGTGGGCATGCGGGAAAACCTCAGGAACTCGTTGAGCAACTGTTTCATTCCTTCAACTTCCTGATTGATGATGTCTATACTTTCATCAAAAACCTTGGCGAACGTCTCTTTGTCCTCATAGTATTTCTTTTTTAATCGTTGTGTGTTCAGTTGAATCGGAGTTAAAGGATTTTTGATTTCATGAGCGATTCCTTGAGCGACCTCCTGCCATGCGGCTACTTTTTGTGCCTTAATCAGTTGCGTTAAATCTTCGAACACGATCAGCAAGCCAAGATATTTTTTGGAATGGTCGAGCATAAAATTCAGATTAACCAGAAGGTTCAATGGCGCTTCACCCAGGGTTATCTCTACCTGTTCCTGAAGGAGCCCGCTTTTTTCCCGGCTCATTTTCCGGATCATTTTCCGGATGGGAGCATGAAAAGGAGGTGGAAAGGCATCTTTGTATGTAGAGCCCATTGGATTGGTTTTGGAATATCCCAGGATTCTTTTTGCCGCATTGTTGAAGGTAGTCACAAGACCCTTTTTGTCGATAGAGATTACACCGGCACCAACATTTTCGAGCACCGTTTCAATATAATTTCGCCGTCGTTCCAATTCAAAGTTGGTCGATTTTAAATCGTCATTGGCCTGTTCAATGTGTTTACGATTCTCCTGCAGTTCGGCGGTCATCTGGTTGAAAGAAGTCACGAGTATTCCTATTTCATCCGGAGTGTCGAGCCTGATGCGGACATTAAGGTCGCCGCTGGCAACACGCCGCGTTCCTTCAGCCAATTGTTGAATAGGAATGGTGATTCCCCGGGCCAGGTAAATCCCCAGCCAGACAGCGGAAAACAGGATCAACAGGGTGATCAAAAGAAACGTGAAATAGTAATTAGCGCTGACGGGGAGCTTGAGCAGGCTTTGCTTTTTGTATTGCTCAAACATGTTTTTTATATTCCTGATTTTCATCAGGGAAGATTTCGGAATTTCGGACAAGGTCACAATATAGCCCCACACCGTAGAGCCTCCCTCGACTTTCTGGGTAAGAGGAACCAGAACCGACAAGTAGTTTTCTCCCCGGTAAGAACGTACTTCGGAGATTCTTTCATCTCCGGTACTTGTTCGGATCAAATTTAAAAAATCCTCAGGGTCGGAATTCAGCTTGGTATCGGGATGGGTTCTTGCCGCAACGAGCTGACCGGCATTGTCGAATATAAACAGAGCTCCGAGGTTGTAGTCAACCACCTTGTCGGCAACCAGTTGGTCCAAGTCCACGCGTTTATCCTGCTGATACAATTGATTGCCGGTAATTTGCTTTTCCAGCTGCTCGGCATGAAAGTGACTTTGTTTCTCAACATAGGAGTAATATTCGCGGGCCACTTCCATTGACTGTTGCAGCGAGTCTTCAACCTGGAAACTGAACCAGTTTCCCACACTGTAGCTAAACAATTTGCTGGCTACGAAAAACAGGAGGATGGAGGGAACCAGTGCGAGTGTTAGAAAAGCTACGATCAGTTTTGTTTGGAAACGCGAACCGAGTATGCGGCTTTTTCTCTCGTTGTGCAGTTTGACAAAATTGCGGACGATCAGGACGATCAGCAGGAACAACAGGATCAGGATGACGTTGAACAGGAGCAGGACAGGAATATTGTCCGAAATGGAGGAGCGCTCCTGGAGCAGATAGACCTCGAGCCCGGTCAAACCAATCAGGGTGAGAAAAATGAGCGCAAGACGCCAACGGCCCCGTGAACGTTTATCTTTTATTTCAGATTCTGTGAGGGTTGTGTTGAACGGACTGCTATTAGATGGATCGGACGACATGGATTAGACCGCCTTGTCCTGTTGTTTTAGTTTCAGTAGTTTACGACGTTTTCTCAGGATTTAACATCCCTAATTGCTTGCAGGTTCAAGTTGCAGTTGCGGTTTCGTCAGTTTCTTAAAGTAGGTAGGCATTTTAAAATGTGGCCGATTTTCCAAGCGATGATTTGTGAAAACCTTCTGAAATCTATAAAGGGCTGTCCCCAATAATTGATTCTGTAATGAGCTTCTTTTCAAACGAAATTGTGGCGTTATTTTTATTCCAAGGTTAGAGAGGGGAATGGAGCATTGTTAGGAACTTTTCTGAAGTTATGCTAAACTCAAAAGTCATATAGGGATTATTGGTTTTCAGTTTAAGTAAGTTCATTCCAGTTCCTCGCCAAGAGCAAACCTAAAGAAGATTGTTAGGCCCGGTAGACTAGGTAAAATCCTGTTTATTCTCGAAGTGGTTTTCTGAAAGTTCTTTCCTCGATCCAACCCAATATAGAGTCAGAGATGAAACCTGTCCAGGATTTCTGGATGCTCATTTCTGTTTGATGGCCGAAGATCATTTGTTTTTGCTGTGGGAACAGCAAAAGAGTTGTCTAGTGGAGGCGACCCGTCGTCCCTGGATGGTAAGGGGACAGACACGCCCATCCTCCGTCATCATGCCACCTGAAAAAATTCAAAGAAATATCAGGCGAAATTTGATCCTGCTGGGTCCTTTCGTCTTTTAACTTTGTTAAAAGTCTGAGTCATTTGTACGAATCCTTTTATTCTGTAATAACCTTTTACCTGGAAAAGAAAAACTTCATTTTATGGTTAATTTATCACTCTCCTATTTAAAACGAAATTGGCTGGGCAATATACGCAATGATGTCCTTGCTGGAATGGTTGTCGCACTTGCTCTTATTCCGGAGGCGATCGCTTTCTCTATCATTGCAGGTGTTGATCCCAAGGTGGGCCTATATGCTTCATTCTGCATTGCTATTGTCATTGCATTTATCGGGGGACGTTCCGGCATGATTTCCGCCGCAACGGGTGCCATGGCACTTGTTATGGTGTCACTCGTAAAAGAGCATGGGTTGGAATACCTTCTTGCGGCAACCATCCTGACGGGGATTTTGCAAATCATTGCGGGTTTATTCAGGTTGGGTTCTCTCATGCGGTTTGTATCGCGTTCTGTTGTGACGGGATTTGTGAATGCCCTGGCCATTTTGATATTCATGGCGCAACTTCCCGAATTCCGAGGCGCAGGAATACAGATGTACGGCATGGTCGCTCTGGGACTGGCCATTATTTATATTGTCCCACGTTTCACAAAAGCGGTGCCGTCACCGTTGATTAGCATCATAACCATTACGGCGATCTGTATTTACTTTGGAATAGATTTGCGGACAGTAGGAGATATGGGAGAACTTCCTTCCACATTTCCAATATTTCTTTTACCCGACATCCCTTTTAACTTTGAAACATTACGGATTATTTTCCCTTATTCTCTGACATTGATGGCAGTCGGTTTACTGGAGTCGCTCATGACCGCAACCATTGTTGATGACCTCACGGATACTCCCAGCAACAAAAATCGAGAATGTGCAGGGCAGGGTGTTGCCAACATTGTGTCCGGGTTTTTTGGAGGAATGGCAGGCTGCGCGATGATCGGACAATCAGTGATTAATATTAAATCGGGAGGGCGGGGTCGCCTGTCTACCCTTGTTGCCGGATTGTTTCTTTTGTTCCTGCTGTTGGTTTTAGGAGAATGGGTGAATCAAATTCCGATGGCGGCTCTTGTTGCTGTCATGATAATGGTTTCGATAGGAACATTTAGCTGGGCCTCTTTTAGTAATTTAAAAACGCATCCCAAAACTTCCAGCCTTGTCATGATCACTACTGTCATTGTTGTTGTACTGACACATGATTTGGCTATAGGT
>JAJDAX010000075.1 GCA_029261615.1 Nitrospinaceae bacterium | reverse complement strand
TCCATACAAGTGCTGTGAGCGGGCGTGACGGGTTTTCTATCCTTAAGAAAAGCACAGATCACTTCCACAAGTTGCATTTTATTGATCGGACAACCGCGCAATTCAAAATCGACCGAAACATGATCCGAGATCGCAGTAGATGTTTGCAATGTATCGATAAAAGAGGGCGTGGCATAAACAATGGAAATAAATTCGTCGACGTCCTTGAAATTACGCAAGGCCTGGATTCCGCCTGCGGTCGCACAGGCACCAATGGTGATCAGGTATTTGGATGACCGCCGCACCTGATGGATGCGCTCTTCATCGTGTGGTGTGGTGATTGACCCTTCTACCAGCGATAAATCATAAGGCCCTTTAATCACCTTTCGCGATGCTTCAGGAAAATTGGCTATTTCAATCTGGTCTGCCACCGCCAACAAGTGATCTTCACAATCCAGCAGACTCAACTGGCACCCGTCACAGGAAGCAAATTTCCAGACGGCAATTTTAGGTTTCCTGCTTGTCGCCATGGTTAAACCTCCCGGACTTCAAGAAATGAACTGATAGAGGGATAAGGAAATACCGGCCCGTCCTTGCAAATAAAGGCGGGGCCGAATTGACAATGCCCGCAGAACCCAACGGCGCATTTCATATTCCGCTCCATGGAAATATATATCTGGTCCTCAGGTACGCCGCGTTGTTTCAATTCCAATACCGAGTAATGCATCATGATTTCTGGTCCGCAAATCATCGCGACCGTATGGTAGGGGTCAAATTTCACCCGATCCACAATATGGGTGACCACCCCCACATTCCCTTTCCAGTCCCTGTCGCCTGTATCCACAGTGACTTTCAGTTGAATACCATCCCGCCCACGCCAGGACTCACGTTCTTTAGGATACAGGAGGGCATCCGGGGTACGGGCACCATACAATAAAGACACATTGCCATAGAGATTGCGCTCCTCTGCAACCTGCCTCAGGACGGGGCGAAGCGGGGCCAGCCCAATTCCACCGGTCAGAATAATCAGATCCTTTGTTTTGGAAATCTCCATCGGCCACCCTTTACCAAAAGGACCGCGCACTCCAATCGTATCTCCCTTTTTTAAGCGATGAAGTGCCCGCGTAACAGTTCCCACTTCACGAATGGTATGCAACCAGCCTCCGGTCTTCGAAGAACGTCCGCTGATCGAAATAGGAACATCGCCCACTCCAAATGCGTACAGCATATTGAATTGTCCGGGAACAAACTCAACACCCGTTGCGGAATCCGGAGGAGTCACATCCAGAGTGAAGGTATCCGAGGTTTCCTTGACAACCTGATTCACCTTGCACGGCTGAGGGATGAGGGGATTTTGATCAAGGGTGTTCATATCTTGTCCTCATGGACTACCATAGACATCCAGTAATTGAATCTGGGTTGCTTCCAGTCGCTGACCGATGATTGGTAGCAACCGACTAAGTAAATCGTATCCTAGGCTGTGATCCTCAAGGCACTTTTTGCGCAGACATTTCCCATCAAGTGCAATCGCCCGCGTCAGTTCCAGAGCCTGGGCATCGCAATGCCAGTGATAAGGTGGCACCAGCCAGGCCCACCCTAATATCTCGCCTTCGTTGACAGTCTGAAAAGTAATGGGTTCACGGCCAGGAGGACACAACTCCAAAGCCACCTTTCCCTGCCGGATAATATAAAACTGGTTGGCTTCTCCGTGTTGCCGGTAAATAAACTCCCCGGCTTCAAAACGGACATTGGCTGCACACCCTGTAATTAATTCCAGATATTCTTTCTTCAGACCTTTAAAAAAGGGGTGCTTCGACAAAATGGATTCAAAAGTTTTCATTTCACACCTGGCTTTCTGATGAGGTGTCGGTGGGTGGTGAGTCCTGCTCTCGAATGGCACGGACTTCTTCAGTAAGGTCGATTCCAACCGGACACCAGGTGACACAGCGGCCACACCCGACGCAACCGGAAGATTCAAACTGATCGATCCAACTTGCAAGCTTATGAGTTAACCATTGTCGGTACCGTGATTTTGTGGAAGCCCGCACACTGCCCCCATGCAAGTGAGATAAATCTATCGTGAAGCAGGAATCCCATCTTTGCCAGCGTTCGGTGTGATCCCCGGTGATATCCGTCACATCCTCCACCGTAGAACAAAAACAGGTTGGGCAGACCATGGTGCAGTTGGCGCAGGACAAACAGCGGTCAGCCATTTGGTCCCAGCGCGGGTGTTCCAGGTTTTCATAAAGTAATTCCTTGATTCCCGTCGTATCGAGAGTGCGCCCCATTTGCTCCTCGGCACGGCGGGTCTGGTCTTTTCCTTTTTGTACTTGAGTAGCATCGGCCAAACCCGTGTCTAATAATTTTAGAAGCGATTCACCTTTTGAACTGCCCACTTCCACAACAAAATAATGTTGTCCATCTTCCAACACTTCCGTCAACGCCAGATCAAACCCTTTGTCAGCCCGCGGACCGGTCTGCATGGAAGTACAAAAGCAGGTGGACGCGGCCTGCCCGCACTGAACAGCGACCACAAAAATATTGTCCCGCCGTTCCTTGTAATCCGTATTGACAAAATCGTCCT
>JAJDAX010000074.1 GCA_029261615.1 Nitrospinaceae bacterium | reverse complement strand
ACCGGAATTGGATTGGCCATCTCTGAGGCCCTTGCACAAGCAGGCTATTCCCTTATTCTCATGGGCCGAAATGTTACCCGGTTGGAAGAAGCAAAAAATCGGCTGGCTCATCCTGAGAATCACAGCGTGCAGGGCTGCGATGTCCGCGATCAGAGCGCATTGGACGGAGCCTTGCAAAATTCCAGAATGGATTCTTTATATGGAGTGGTCATTAACGCGGGAGTGGGCGGGGAAAATCAGCCTGGAAGCGGCGACCGCTGGCAGGAAATCATCGACACCAACCTCACCGGCAGCTACCACACTTTAAACGCCTGCCTACCCTTCCTGAAGAAAAATCCAGATGACGGCTTTCGCAAAGTGGTGTTTGTCTCTTCAATCCTTGCCCGTTTGGGCGTTCCCGGTTATTCGGCTTACTGTGCTTCCAAGGCGGGGATTCTTGGGTTGATGCGATCAATGGCCAGCCAACTTGCGGGTGACCGGATTCTAGTCAATGCCCTGTGTCCGGGATGGGTCGATACCGCCATGGCGCAGGAAGGGATACAAGGTTTTGCCGACGCGCTTCAAGTTTCAAAAGAAGAAGCGTATCAACAAGCCATGTCGCAGGTGCCGCTGGGCAAAATGTCGACCCCCGAAGAAATTGCAGGCTTCATTGCATTCTTGATGTCCGATGCCCAGACCTCGCTGACCGGTCAGACACTGGACATTAACAACGGCGCCATGATGCCCTGACTCACTGGCGTGAGAGCCAACTGCCATGCCTCATCTAAACAAAGAAAAAGCCAGGCGGGTATCCCGTCTGGCTTTAATAATTACGATCTTTTCAGAATCAGACTTCGATAAAATCCTGAACGTTGGATTGTGGTGTTCCTGCTGACTCAACTTTGGCCGGTTCAGAACCGTCCACAGGTTTCGCACCATTTAGCGAAACCGTTACTCGTTCACGCAATACGTCAAGAAATTCCCGGAGAGACCGGACCAGAGCCTTGGTGCCAAAAACTTCGAGGCCCTTTTCTGGAAATTCGGTTTCGATGACAGACAGGACCAACTGGGTAATGTCACGAACATTTGGAAAATTCAGGAAACCATCGGAGTTACCCAATTCATTGAGCGCTGCCGGATCAATCTCCGGAACCACACCTTCCTCGTTTGAAGGACCGGTCACCTGGGTCTGCTCAAAAGCAAAGGTCGCAGCGATTGTACGTTCCAATCTGAGTTCCACTTCCTGAATCTGGCTAAAGCTTGCCCTCAAAGTTTCACTCGCCTCATCGAAATCGAACTCGCCATTCAGAAAAAATTCTTCGGCAATGGGCTGAATTCCTTCCGCCAGTGCCTGAATCGCAGCCAGCTCATCTTCATTTAGATCGCCTTCCACAGACAAGGAATAGCGTGCCGCCGCCTGAGCCACGGTTGAAATTTCCTGAGTCACGACGCCATTTTCAACAGTTTCCTGTTGTGATTGGGCGAACTGAAACTCATTGCCAAACGACAAGTTGACCAGATCCCCTTCCCGAGTTCGCAGGCTTAAGTCTCCGGTATTCTGGACACCCACCTGGGCTTCGGTGGCTCTATGGTCATATAAAATATTAGGTTGCGTTGCAGTCTGGACTTCCATTTTCCTTCTCCATCACCAGCCAATTGCAAATTCGGGCTCACCCCTCTTGTCGGCATATTCAAAAACAAACATAAGCCCTTTTTGCAAAAAGATTTACACCTGAAACTCTATGATTTTATGGGGGTTTTGAATCATTCGTGTTGTGATAGAATGCGACCCACACAAATCTTCGGATCGACACATGACCGATTACAAGCCGCTTTTTCAAAAAGAATCGATACGCACCCACCAATACCGCCGAGTTATCATCCGGAAAACCCTGCAGATCATCCGCCACAACCCCGGCCTGAAAGAGGAAGAAATTATCGCATTGGCGGAGGATGAAGCCGTCAAGATCTGCGATTTATGTGTTGAGTCTTCCATGGAAGAAAACTCCCGTGAGCTGGTCGACCAGTATTTCCTAATGGAAACCGAAGCTCAGCGGCAGGATCACGTCGGGCGCCTGTTTCTGCATCCCCTGGATGGTGAGTTACGCAGGGGGTACCTCAAGGAATGCCTCATTCCTGTGTTCTGCGAATCGGTGCTCAATCTGCTCGGGCAGGAGACCTATGATCAGTTTTCGAAACGGATCCAGCAAATGATCCAGATCGCCAAAAAACACGGTATCATATACGGCGATATGCTGGATTCGCCCCCGGCCAAGGCCCTCATCCAGGAAATCATCCAGGCCTACAAAAACGAAATTAAGGAATCCGGGGGATTTGAAGCACAATTGAAAAATCAGATAGATGCCGCCCTTGTGATCTATCAGAATGAGCATCAAAACGAAGAATTTAATATCGAAAAAAATATTGAAGGCGCTTATCAGGACTTTACCCGGCTGATGGGTCTGGACAAATAATCCAATAAAGATCATATTTAGTAAATAATCGCCTTAACTAAACCCCGAACGCAGAAACCAGGGGACACGTGGAACTAAAACCAGAAGACAAAATTCGGATCCACCAGGCCAAAAAAGCGATCCTGCGCAAGTTATACAAAGTTCTGCAGGTCAATCGCAAGCTGCCGGAGGATGAAGCCCTTCCCCTGATGGAAGCCGAATCTTCCACCCTGTTCGATCAGCTTTTTTCCGTTTTTGAAGGAATCGTCACCCACGACCCCAATACCGTAAAATCGAAAGCCCACGTCCGCAAACGCACCATGCAGAATTCCCGCTCCGAGCATGTGGGGCGCTTTTTCATCCACGTCATGGACCAAACACTCCACCACTCGAACCTGCACTCCTGTGTAATTCCTGTGCTGGCGCGGTCTGTATCCCTGATGATCGGGGTCGAAGCTTACAACCAGTTTTCAGAGAAGATCAACCGGCTCATCGAATTTGCCGAAACCCACGGCTTCGATTACGACCAGATGCTGGCCAGCAAACCGGGGCAGGAAATCATGAAGAGCATCTTTCAGCAGTACCGATCCGAGATGAAGAAAAGTCCTGCGGTAGAAGAAAAACTACGCAACCGACTTGATGAAGCCCTGGTGGAATATTCAATACGGAACGAGGAAAAGGAAGATATCAATATTGAAGAAGAAGTCGAGAAAGGGTTACAGGCCTTTGTGCGCCTGATTCAAAAAGGCATCGCAGCCTGAATCAAAAACTGAAATTCAGGTCGCTCAACCGAGGCAGGACCTGATCCTTTTCGGAAACGATCGGCGTTTCAACTCCCCAGTCGATTCCAAGGTCGGGGTCGTTCCACACCACCCCCCCTTCATCTTTCGGATGATAAAACTCCGAACACTTGTACGCAAATTCCGCCGTTTCACTCAGCACCGCATATCCATGGGCAAATCCAACAGGGACAAACACCTGCAGATTGTTTTCAGCAGTCAGGTGAAACGCCTCCCACTTGCCAAAAGTGGGTGATGATTTTCGAAGGTCCAACGCCACATCCATCACCTCGCCATGCGTGGCCCAGACCAGTTTTGCCTGTGGAAATTCCTTCTGGAAATGCAATCCCCGCAGAACCCCTTTTGAAGAAAA
>JAJDAX010000073.1 GCA_029261615.1 Nitrospinaceae bacterium | reverse complement strand
CGTTGCACCATCCGGTAAGCGCGGTCACGATCCAACCCTTTACGACACAGTGCCAGCAGGATGTGTTCTGAAAAAATCAGGCCACCTGTCTGCTCAAGGTTGCGCATCATATTCTTAGGATACACCAGCAGGTTGTCCACCAGTCGGGTGAATTTGCGCACCATGTAATGTACCAGAATGGTGCTATCCGGCGCGATGATCCGCTCAACCGAAGAATGACTAATATCGCGCTCGTGCCAAAGGGGCATGTTTTCCATCGCTGCCATCGCATTTCCCCGCACCACGCGGGCCAATCCCGACATTTGTTCAGACACCACCGGGTTGCGTTTGTGAGGCATGGCGGATGACCCTTTTTGCCCCTTTGAAAAAAATTCTTCAGCTTCCAGAACTTCAGTGCGCTGCATGTGGCGGACTTCCACAGCAAATTTGTCGATAGAAGACGCGAGCAACGCCAGGGCTGAGAAAAACTCTGCGTGCCGGTCACGCTGGATCACCTGACTAGAAACGGGAGATGGTTTGAGTCCCAGTTTTTTGCAAACCGATGCTTCCACTTCCGGATCAATCCCGGCGAACACGCCAACAGCACCGGACACTTGCCCGACAGCAACGCGCGTCCGTGCGCTTTTCAACCGCTCAATGCCTCGCCCGATTTCCTCATACCAGATGGCCATCTTCAAGCCAAAGGTAGTCGGTTCTGCGTGAATGCCATGTGAGCGGCCCACGACCGGTGTCATCTTGAATTCCAGTGCCCGCTTTTTAATCGCCTTACGAAGCGCTGAAAGTTCTTTCAGGATAAGGTCGGCGGCTTGTTTGAGTTGAGCACCAAGGGCTGTATCCAGCACATCTGACGAAGTCATTCCAAGATGCATATACCGCGCCGGTTCCCCAATATGCTCGGCTACCGAAGTGAGGAACGCGATCACATCGTGTTTCACCTCGCGCTCGATCTCATCAATACGGGCCACATCGAACCCGGCTTTTTTCTTCATGGCGGTCACGGCAGACTTGGGAATCTCCCCGCGCTTGGCCAGAGCCTCACAGGCCGCAATTTCAATATCCAGCCAGATCTGGAATTTGTTCTCGGGCGTCCAGATAGCCGCCATTTCGGGCAATGTATAGCGCTCGATCAAGGTCGTTGTCCTTTTTTGGGTAAGGGAATTTGCAGGTTGATGGGCGGGTAAACGGTGTTTTACAATAATAAGGACACGCGCTTTACCGGGCCGCTGTTTCAAACCCAATAGCTGTCAGTTCCAGCGCATCTTAAAACGAAATCTCGCTCAAATCAATCACCCAATATGACCTCTGAAACCACTGCTACCATCTGCTTTGTATGTCTTGGAAATATTTGTCGTTCCCCTCTTGCCGAGGGAGTGTTTCAACACCTATTGCAAGAAGAGGGCCTGGAAGAACGCGTCATCGTCCATTCCGCCGGAACAGGAAACTGGCACGTCGGTGCCCGACCGGACAAAAGGATGCAGTCCACGGCCAATTCACGCGGTATCGAATTACTTTCGATCGCCGAACAGTTCCAGCCAGGAGACTTCAAACGGTTCGATCTGGTGCTCGCCATGGATCAATCCAACAAAGAATCCCTCGACTTCATGGGCTCCGGCAATGTTCCTAAAGAAAAATTAAAAATGTTCCGTGAATTTGACCCCGATCACAAAGGGGATTTCGACGTGCCCGACCCCTATTACGGTGGCGGACAGGGATTCGAAACTGTCTTCGATATCGTCAACCGCACTTGCCCACACCTGCTTGCTTATATCAAGCGGGAACTCCTCTGACCGGATGAGAGAAGCTATCCGGCACCAACTATCCGAATCGCTGGGACGCGATATCTGCATCGCCTCGACTTGTGATGTTGGTGGCGGTTGTATCAACAAAGCGGAGGTATTGATTCTCGATGACAGCGCTCGGGTGTTCATAAAAATGAACGACCACCCACCTGCAGGAATGTTCGAGGCTGAGTCAAAGGGCTTGAGTTTGATGAAATCGGCGAAGGGTGGGCCGCGAGTCCCCGCTGTTATCACCTGCGACGATAATAGTCCGGCGCGTTTTTTAATCCTGGATTATCTGGAGTCAACCTCTCCGGGGAAAGACTATTTCCCCCGGTTTGGGCGTGCCCTGGCTGCCATGCACCGCACCACCGAGGACACTTTTGGGCTGGATCACGACAACTTTATCGGGTCGACACCGCAAATCAATAACCGGGAGAAAGACGGTCTGATTTTTTTCCGAGACCATCGGCTGGGTTATCAGCAGGAACTAGCAAGGAAATCAGGACTGCTTCCTAAAAAAGTTGATCAAAAACTGGATGCACTCCGTGCAAAACTAGGCGATCTGCTGAATCTTGAAAACGAACAACCCGCGCTTATCCACGGAGACTTGTGGTCCGGCAATCATTTTTGCGGACCCTGCGGTGAGGCCACCATATTCGATCCGGCAGCGCATTTTGGACTGCGCGAAGCGGACCTGGCTATGACGGAGTTGTTCGGCCGCATGCCGCAGGCATTTTACGATGCCTATCACGAAGCGTTTCCACTGAATCCCGGTTACCGGGAACGCCGCGATATTTATAACCTGTATCACCTGCTCAATCATTTAAATCTGTTCGGCGGGTCCTATCTCGGCTCCGTCGAAACTACTATCAGTCAATTCACCCGTTGATTAAAAAGAGGCTCCAATGCCACATAAATACTGGTCCGTATTATTCGCACTCCCTTTATTTCTTTTTCTGAGTTCCACTCCCACTCAAGCAGGTGAAACCTCCGA
>JAJDAX010000072.1 GCA_029261615.1 Nitrospinaceae bacterium | reverse complement strand
GGGGAAATCAGCCCACTGGAAAAAAGCATCAGGATAAGGAGGATCAATCCTACCGCACCGGGTACCACGGCACCGAAGACCAGAAAATCTAGTAACAGTAGAGTGATGCCCCCTAGTACGATCCACTGGGTGATTTCCGGGTTAGCCAGTGTTTGCATGGCATTCAGAAATTCAGGAACTTTGGATTTTGAAAGCTCAATATTTTTTGTGTCGAGGCGGACCGTTTTTGAAGTCAGTTTTAATTTGCGACCGTTTGCTTTCTCAAGAAGAGTGTCCAGGTTATCAGCCACCAGGTCGATGGCTCCCAGTTTTTCAGCTTCGGTGGCGGAAAATGATTTTCCATCACGAATGATGTCTTCAACCCATTGGGTTTTGCGGCCATTGCGAGACGCGAGAGTTTGCAGCAAAGTGGTTTGTTCTGCCAGCATTTTTTCCTGCTCAGCCGCGGCTTCTGGTGGCAGGGGAACATCCAGATCTTCTTCCGATGGGGTGCGACCAATTCGTGTGTCCGTAGCCATCGCCACAAGGTGCGAGGCTTGAATCAGGAATGTCCTAGCCAGAGAAGGGGCGGGGTCGTCTGGTGGAACAAACGACACAACGGGCAACTGGGAATGTTGAATTGTATTGAGGATATGTTTAAAACCGGGGGTTAGTTCTCCCGTGGGATTCAACTCCAGAATGACGAATATGAATTTTTCTTTTTCAGCCCGCTTGATCTCGTCTTTAATAAATGAGGCAAGGACCGGGTTGATCTCTCCCTCTACCGGAATGATGAGAGCTTTATTTGTCGATGAGTCCTCAGCTAAAGAAATATAGGGTGTGAACAGTAATAGGCAGAGTAGGGGGTTCAAAATCCATCGCATTATGGAAGCCTTGGTCAAGCCCATGGAGGGGCAGAGCGTCGAAAAATTTTCCGGTTGGCAAAAAATCTTGGATATATCCTAACATGTTTTTTCATTAACAAAATCAAAGTCTCTTTTAGATACAAGCACCCGGTCTTTGGTGCTAGACTACGCTTTGATAGAAGGAAGTCATCCTCGTTAACGCTGTTGAAATCAGGATTATGGATTACAAAACCCTGTTCATTGTCGACCCTGTAAAAAACGAACGCCTGCAATTGGCCAAGTTTGTGAAACAGGAAAATTTCACCGTCGTGGTGTTTACTAATTTCCTGGATTGCGTCAAACGTTCGGGATTGCTGAAGAGCAGTCTGATAATTTTTGTTTTGCGCAAAGGGAAAAATGAAATAAGTCACCTGATGAAAAATGCACGGGATAAAAAAGTTCCCTATATTGTGCTGGTCACCCCGGATTTCCCTGAGGTCAATCTGGAGGAATTACGCGCAAAAGGTTTCAAGTCTGTGTTCAAGGCAGGCAACCATGAAAAGGTGCGTGAGATCACCTATAGCATTCTTGCACCTGATGGACTCATGCCCCGTACCGAGCAACCACATCCCATTCCGATTCCCTTTATCGGTGTGAGTGTCCCTGACGTCGAAGAAAAAAAATGACTCAAGAAATAAAAGTTGGAAATGTTCCTATGGGCGGCGAAAATCCGCTGGCAGTGATTGCCGGTCCCTGCGTGATTGAATCTCGCGACCACGCGATTGATTGCGCCGGACGGCTCAAGGCAATTTTTGAAGAGACCGGCATTCCTTTTATCTTCAAGGCTTCCTACGACAAAGCCAACCGGACTTCCATCGAATCTTTCCGTGGACCAGGCATTGAAGCGGGACTCTCTATCCTGGCAGAAGTGAAAAAAGAAATCGCGGTACCGGTGTTGTCTGATGTCCACACTGAAGAAGAGATTGGGCCCGCCGCCGAGGTGCTGGATATTCTACAGATCCCTGCCTTTCTGTGCCGGCAAACGGACCTCGTTTTGAAAGCTGCTCAAACGGGCAAGCCAGTCAATATTAAGAAGGGGCAGTTTCTTGCTCCCTGGGACATGAAGCACGTGGTCGATAAGTTCAAGTCGACCGGCAACGAAAATATCAGCCTGACCGAGCGCGGGTTCATGTTCGGCTACAACAACCTGGTGGTCGATATGCGGTCATTGGTGATCATGCGCGAATTCGGCTGCCCGGTGGTGTTCGACTGTACCCATAGCCTGCAATTGCCGGGTGGGCAGGGCACAACGTCCGGCGGACAACGCGAATTGGTGGCTCCCTTGACGCGTGCGGCTGTTGCAGTGGGTGTCGATGCCCTGTTCATGGAAGTGCACCCGGATCCTGACAACGCGCCGTCCGACGGCCCCAACATGATCAAAATGGAAACGCTCCCCGAACTGCTCGAACAGATCAAGGAGCTTGACCTGCTTCGTCCCGGTCGCTGAACGCGTCTCTTTTAAAAGGAGTTTGCGGTGTTCTCCCAAAGTATAAAATTATCTCTCCTGTTTCTTCTGATTTTTATTTCTCCCTTGCAAGTGTGGGCCAGCGGCGCGTGGCAGGAACTCGGGCCGACCCCAAGCAAGCGAACCGAAGTTGCGGTCACCACGCTTGACGGAAAAATTTATCTGTTCGGTGGTTTCGGGGAAAAGGGCATCAGCAACAAGGTCGATGTTTTCGACACCGCAACCGGAACCTGGTCGGCGGGATTCCCCATGCCGGAACCACTGCACCATATGGCTGCCGTCACACTGGAAGAAAAAATTTATATAGTAGGAGGGTTCAAGTCCGGTATGTGGACTCCGACCAACTCACTATACGAATTTGATCCGAAAGCCAACCGCTGGACCAAGAAAAGATCCATGCCGACAGAACGTGGTGCCCTGGCAGCGGGCGTGATCAACGGCAGGATATATGCCGTGGGCGGGGCGCAGCGCCAAGTCTTCAGCCTGGCCAACACTGCCGCGAACGAAAGCTACGATCCTCATACCGACCAGTGGACCTCTCATAAACCTATCCCAACACCGCGCGACCATTTCACCATCACCGTCTGGCAGGAAAAACTCTATGCCATTGGCGGACGGGTGAATGTCGATTTCAAACAGAACCTCGGAGCCAACGAAGTCTACGATCCCGTGATTGACCGCTGGTCAAAACTGGCGGCATTGCCGACTGTGAGAAGCGGCATCACCTCACAATTGTTAAACGGGAATATTTATGTTTTCGGCGGGGAGTCCGGTGAAGGCACATTTGACGATAACGAAGCCTATGATCCAGCGACAGACAGCTGGGAAAGGAAACCCGACATGCCGAAGGCCTGCCATGGATTGGGGTCAGCGGTGGTCGGTAATAAAATACATCTACTCACAGGCGGACCCAGCCCCGGCGGTGGTGGTAGTCGTTATCATCAGGTTTATTCGGAGTAACTTGCTATGTTTTTTAAACCATTTTCATATGAGATGGAGTTTGTGTTTAACGAGCCCTCTGAAAGAGGTTTAGAAATAATGCGGGCCTTTGTAGAATACAATTCTTACAAGGTGATCAAAGATGAGGAAAGAGAATTTGGGTTTGAATGCAGGGAAAAGGATTTAATAAAGTTTGGAAATTTCTGGCATTTTCTGGATTTTTTTAAATTGCAATGCACCATTAAAGGTCATGGTCCTGATATGTGCAAAGTCTTTATATTTTATAAATGGCATAAATTTTTTGATCTGTCATTTTCATTTTTATTTGTTTTTCTGGCATCAATCGGAACTTTGATCCAAAAAAATTATGATCAATTAATTTGGATGCCAGCACTTTTTATTTTTGTTTTAATAATTGGTAATAAAACACGGTTTTTTAGGGACCGTATTAAAAGTTTTTTTACCAAAGTTTTAACTTTTGAGGCTACAGGGAAGGGAAGAAGTTAGGCACGCCCTGGATAAGGTGGGAGGACCTTATCCAAGGAGTTGGACGTGCCAGTTCGAATCTTCGTTTTTATTAAAGCAAACCCTGTGCCAAATGCCTGAATCCTCGTAACTCCTTATAAAACAAGTATTATTTAATTTCCCTGCCGAACCTCCTCCGTGTAGTTTTTTCCTTTTGAGCAAAAATTTCCCCTTATTTTGAATCAAGGGTTAAGTCCTGCGGATGTTTGCCGAAACCTACGTTAGGGAGAATCTTCGCCATGACGTTTGTCAGGCTGCAGTGGGAGCTGCGGTTACTTATTCTGGGAGGCGCCCTGTTGTTAGGGGGTGGTGGGTC
>JAJDAX010000071.1 GCA_029261615.1 Nitrospinaceae bacterium | reverse complement strand
TAATCTCAATCCCAACCAGCTGATTCATAACCTCGTTCCGCAAGGCAGCGGTCTACTAAGTTTGTATAAGTACGATTCGGTCCCGTTGTTTGAAATAAACCAAATATACCGCGTATTAGCCCAATAGTTGCTCCAGCCGCTGCTCCAATCATTGATCCACTACCTGCAGACCCACTGATTGCGCCACCCACAGCACCACTTGCGGCACCCATGCCTGCACTCATGACGGTGCTTTTAGCGATATTTTTACCAGCATTTGAAGGGGATGCATATTTCTTGGCAATAACTTGACATTCAGCAATATCCCGGTCAGCCTGCTCTTGGCCAATTTTATTTAGGTGAGCATTTGAGTAGAGAATTGGTTTTGGGCCCGCACAGCCAGTGATTAACAAACACCCTAATATTAAAATTGGGATGATTTTTGTTTGTAAATTACTTTTCTTTTTCATCATCTTATACCGATATTTTTTGGGAAAATTATTGATAGTTTCGTCTAATTAATTCAAAAAAAATTAAAACAGAAATAAGCACCCAGTTTTGCTGGGGGTAATTACACTTTTCTGTATGTAATATAAAAATGCAAATTCTATTGAAACAAACAAGACCTGAACATAAGCTGAATACTCTGTTGTTAATAATTGCGTTGGCCAGGGTAAAATTTTTGACATCTTTGATTATGCGATTAATAGGCTATATATCTAAAGCTAACCTGAATATTGCACCAGTTGCTGGAATTTAAACGCCGAGCTGTTCTGCATTGAGCGTGCTCGCGACCAGAGACGCAGTTATTCTGCGGCGTAGGAAGCATGTGAGGCTGTGAAAGTATTGCAGTTTTACGCGATATAATATCGACATCAGCCAATACTTCCAACCTAAACAAAATGTTCACCCGTCGTTACCACCAAACTTTAGATCGACATCAAGAAATGCTTCTGCCGCCGCGAATTGAAGAATATGTAAGTAAAAATAATACTGTACGTGCGCTTGACGCTTATGTCGAGACATTGGACTTGCAGGAATTGGGTTTTAAGAATACTAAATTTGCGACGAAATCGGGGCAGCCGCCCTATAATCCTGCGTCATTGTTGAAGTTGTATTTATATGGTTATTTACAAGGAATTCGCAGTAGTCGGAAGTTGGCGCGAGAATCTTGCCGTAATTTAGAGGTGATGTGGTTGATTGAAGGCGTATTGCCAACCTATAAAACCATAGCTGATTTTCGCAAAAATAATAGCACGTCGTTAAAAGCGGCGAATCGTGATTTTCTACTCCTGTGTAAAGAGCTTTCTTTGTTTGGTGGTGAAGAAGTTGCGGTGGACGGTAGTTTCTTTAATGCGGATGCAAGTGAAGCAGGAATTTACACAGAAGATAAACTAAACCAGCAGCTTTTGGATTTAGAAAAGAAAATTGATGTTTACCAACAAGCTCTTGCGGAGCAAGATGTTAGAGATGATAAGGCGGAGAAGAAGAGTTTGGTTGAAGATGCGGCGTTGGCTGAGAAAATTGAGTTGCTCAAGCAAAAGCAGGCCGATAAGAAAGCCTTGCAAGAACGTCTACAAAAGAGTGGCAACAAGCAGATTTCTACGATTGACGAGGATGCAAGACTGCTCAAGAAACGCGGTCAAACCGTTGCGGGCTACAATGCGCAAATTGCAGTCGATAGCAAACATAAATTAATTGTTGCCGAAGCGGTCACACAAGATGGCAATGATACCCAGCAGCTTGCCCCAATGCTGGGAAATGCGCAGGAAATATTGGCATCAGAAAACCTGACAGGTCTGGGAGATGCAGGTTATTTTAATGGCAAACAAATTAAAGAATGTGCCGATCAAAATATTACTGTTTATGTTCCTGTGCCTAAACATTCCAGTTTGGCTGTCAAAAGAGGACGATTTGGGCGTAATAACTTTCCATATGATGCAGCACAAGATAACTATATTTGCCCTCAAAGCAACACGCTTACCCCGATTAAAGGCAGCAAGCAAAAAGACGGCAGAAACATCATAAGCTATCGAAGCAAAGCCTCTGATTGCAAAGACTGCCCATTACGTGGCCAATGTTTAACCACAAAAGCTAAAGTGAGAGTAATAGAACGCTGGGAACACGAAGAAGTGCTTGAAGCGCATAAAACACGGATGAAAGAAAGTCCCGGAATTATGAAAAAACGTAGCGCATTAGTAGAACACCCTTTTGGGACGCTCAAACACCGCGCAGGAATAAATCATTTTTTAATGCGGGGCCTGGAAAAATGCAATGGTGAATTTAGCCTAATGGTCTTAGGCTACAATTTTACCCGCGTGCTGAATATACTTGGCGTGGATTTCTTGATGGATTATTGCGCCCAGAGGCAGGAAAATACGCTAAAAAAACATTAAATATGCTTGAAAAAGGAGAAAAACCAGCTTTATTGTAATAAAAATAACTTTTGTGGAGAAACTTAAACCGCAATTCCCTAAGAATTGAACAAAGACTCTCAAGCATAGGGACTTTTCATGAATACTTTCACAGCCTCA
>JAJDAX010000070.1 GCA_029261615.1 Nitrospinaceae bacterium | reverse complement strand
TTTTTTTTGCAATTTTTTCCGCCCCTCCGCTACAACATAACTCCTGAAAAACAATACCCGATCCCATCATCCTCCAGGTTTTTTAGTCAATCCATACCGGCAATTTCTTCCTGATTTTGAAAAAAATAGTAAAGGGATTTTTTTTTAATCCCGATAGGTGGGTGGAGGACACGGCAAGAGAAACCCATGATGGGTACCTGCCCTGAACCTCAAAAGGGTTCCATGGATTTTTAGGAACCGGTCCGGCAGGGAAGCCGGACCTGATTATGGAAGATCACTGTACTATCACGGAGGATAGACGTCATGCCAGTCAGAATTTTCAATAACATCCCTTCCCTCAACGCGCAGAGAATCCTGGGCATCAACAATGATCGCCTGGCCCAGTCCGTCGAGCGTATCGCTTCAGGTATCCGCATCAACCGCGGTGCAGACGATGCAGCGGGACTCGCAATTTCCGAGTCACTGCGTTCTGATATCCGCGCCTTAAGGCAGGCCGTTAGAAACGCCAACGATGGGATTTCCTTGATCAATGTTGCGGAAGGGGCTCTCAACGAACAATCAGGTATCCTCATCCGCCTTCGGGAGTTGGCCTCTCAGGCCGCAACCGGCACCGTAGGTTCTACCGAGCGGGCGACGATTCAATTGGAATTCACAGCCCTGCGCACGGAAATCGATCGTATTGCCGGTACCACCGAATTCAACGGCCAAAAACTGGTTGATGGATCGCTGGCCTCGGGATCGGCGGCAACCAACGCCAACGGCGGTGATCGCATCCTGATCCAGGTTGGTATCGACAGCAACCCGGACAGCCGAATCGATCTCAACCAACAAGTCAATCTGCAAGCCATCACTTCGTCCTCATTGGGAATTGACATATTGTCCGTCACAACGGCAGCGGCCGCTTTAACAGCGCTGGATAGCATGAACTCTGCTATCGGTGTGGTTACGCAGGGTCGCGGTAAAGTTGGCGCGGTACAAAACCGGCTGGTGAGAACCATTGCCAACCTGTCAATTACAATTGAAAACCTGACAGCAGCAGAATCAGCTATTCGGGATGCAGACATCGCTGAAGAAGTGGCTCTGCTCACCCGGAACCAGATTCTGGTACAGGCCGCAACTGCGATGGTGGGACAGGCCAACCTGATCCCGCAAACGGTACTGCAGTTGCTTCAGTAGTTTTTTCACAATGGCATTTTCCTCAAACACTGTTTGAGGAAATGATTTGGCAAGGACGCCAGATCATATTGACCTGCACTAACCGGTCATTTTTTCACGGAGGAAACATTTCATGCCTTTGCGAATTTTCACCAATATATCCTCGCAGAACGCCCAGAGGGTATTAGACATCAACAACAATATGTTAGGAAGAGCGATTTCTCGAATCTCGTCGGGAATCCGAATCCGTACTGCTGCCGATGACGCGGCAGGTCTCGCCATCACCGAACAGTTGAAAGCGGATTCTCGTACCCTGCGGCAGGGCACTCGCAACCTGAACGATGGAATTGCGTTGGTCAATGTGGCCGAGGGGGCCATGAGTGAGCAAAGCGGCATGCTGATACGAATGCGGGAATTAGCTTCGCAGGCTGCCACCGGAACCATCGGCCAGACAGAGCGCGAAACCATCAATCTGGAATTCCAACAGCTCAAAGCCGAACTGGACCGCATCACCAATACCACGGAATTCGCAGGACAAGGCATCATCGACGGATCTCTCGCGGCGGCAAACCCCAAACACCTGAGTTTACAGATAGGGGCAACCGGCCAAGCCGCTGACCGACTTGATCTCAATCAGGCACTCGATTTGACGGCTGTCACTTCGTCCAATCTCGGTCTGGCAACATCCAATATATCTACCGAAGGCGATGCGCTGGTTTCCCTGGACCGTTTGAGTACGGCCGTCGATGAATTAATCGAAATACGGGCTCGGGTGGGATCGGTCCAGCAACGGTTAGGCCGCGCCCTGAACAACCTGAACATTACCATCGAAAATCTCAACGCGGCGGTATCCCAGATAAGCGACGCGGATCTGGCCGAAGAACTAACGGATTTGACCAAGAATCAGATCCTGGTTCAAAGCGGTGCGGCCATGGTCAGCCAGTCCAATCTGATCCCACAATCGGTATTGACCCTGCTGTCCTAATGAGGGCAGTGGTTTGAATAAAAGTAAGGAAGGAGACACATCATGTCACTCGCAATTTCCCCGGCTGCACTAACAAGTTATCCCCCGCGTGAAGCGGCGGCTGCCGGTGGACGAACGACAGGAAGTTCCGGAGCTACGACGGCGGCAACCCCGACGCCATTCCAGGAACCTGTGGATGTAGTGCAAACCAGCCAGTCGGGTAATGGAAACACCTCCAAAGATGCTGAAACTTTTTTTCAGCAGTCTCCTGAACGCTATGGTTTGGCGGGCAACAAAACACAATACGCCATCGATCTCGATTCACAGGAAGTCATTATCAAGGTGGTCGACCCCACGACTCAGAAAGAGTTGCGGCAGATCCCATCACCGGAAGCCAGAAAACTGGCCAAGCAAATTGAAGCCTATCAAAGTCAGGCCTTCAATGATGTTTAACTGAAGAGAGTTTGAAACTTTCTAAATACCTTTAATTTTTCGAACCACATTTTAATAGCAGTAAATGAACACTCCTTGAAAAGGCATCCCCGCCTCCCATTAGAAATTCGGGGATGTTTTTTTTTGCCCGCAACCGATCCTTTCTGAATGTTATAATCGGTCTGGTATTACTCAACCCATCCTGTTGCATTACCCAATCACAACTCCATGAAATCACTCAAGGTTGGCATCATCGGCTGTGGACGCATCGGCAGCCTTCTGGAAGACGATCCACTTAGAGACAAGCCTTGTACGCATGCTGGTGGATTCCACACCCTCCCTTCAACACAAATAGTCGCTGGCTGCGACATCGACCCTGAGCGGTTGTCCCACTTTGGAAAACGCTGGGGAGTGGATGCCCTGTACTCCGATCATCGGGAACTTTTAAAACGCGAGTCACTCGACATCGTTTCCATTGCCGCCTGGACCCGTACCCATAGTGAACTTGCGACCGACTGCGCCCGGGCAGGCGTTAAAGGGGTCCTTTGCGAAAAACCGATCGCCCTCACGGTCAAAGAAGGAATGAAAATGGTGCGGGCATTCAAGAGACACTCGATCCCACTTGTCATCAATCATGAAAGACGCTGGGAGCCTTACTACAAAATTGCACGCAAACTGATCCAGCAGGGGAAAATCGGGGAGATTCGCACCATCGTTGGCAATACGCTGTCTGGTCCTCCAGGCAAGAGACGCGTTGATCAATTCGGCGGAGGTCCGATGTTTCACGACGGCACCCATCTGGTGGACCTACTGGTATTTTTCGGCGGCCCCATCTCCTGGGTGAGCGGGCACGAAAACCGACCTCACGGAAAGCAGCATATAGAAGAAACGGCAGCCGCCATGTTGCAATTTAAAAGCGGGGCACTGGGTTTCGTTGAAGGCGGAGGAGGAAGACGCTACTTTAATTTTGAACTCGATATCCAGGGCACTGAAGGCCGGCTGTTGATCGGCAATGCAGGTCGCGAACTATATATCACCAAAAAAAGCCGGCGCTTCACCGGATTTCAGGAGCTGGAACAGGTCCCATTTCCTGAACCAAAAAACAAGGAAAGCCCTTTCACAGGTGCTGCCCGTGATCTTGTCGGCTGTATTCTAAAAGGGAAACCAAGTGCCTCCAGTGGAGAAGACGGACTAATGGCCTTAAAAATCATCAATGCA
>JAJDAX010000069.1 GCA_029261615.1 Nitrospinaceae bacterium | reverse complement strand
ATCCAAAATTGATGCACTCTCCGGCAAAATCCACCTGTTGGAAGAACTGGAAAAACGTTTGAACCAGTTAAATCTGATGACAGAAGACGTCAATGTGAAAATTGAAAATCTCAAGCAGGAAGCAGGATTGATCCACCAGGCTGGAGACAAGGTTTCCGAATTGAAATTTTTACTTGAAGAAGTGGACAAGCGAACCGAAAGTTAACACACCATTGGATCCAACCATTCAGGATGAACTCCGCACTTCAGGAATTCCCACCACTCAATCAATGAATCTTATCCAGACTCAAATAATCATGAGGAAAAATTAAAATGGCAGCACCTGTTTTAGGCGTTATAGGGGGCAGCGGACTTTACAGTATGAAGGACCTGGAAGTCCTGGAGGAAATTTCAGTAGACACCCCGTTTGGTGCGCCGTCCGACAAGCTCATCCGTGGGAACCTGATGGGACGCGAAATGTTGTTCCTGCCACGTCATGGTGTAGGGCACCGCATCACTCCTTCAGAAATTAATTATCGCGCCAATATTTTTGCGATGAAAAAACTCGGGGTATCGCGAATTTTGTCCGTGAGTGCTGTCGGCAGTATGAAAGAAGAAATCGTTCCGGGACACATTGTCTTGCCAGATCAATTTATTGATCGCACACATCGTCGAATCAGCACATTTTTTTCGGACGGGATAGTGGGCCATGTCGCCCTTGCCGATCCAATTTGCTCCGACCTTCAAGGCATAGTCGCCGACGCGGCTCAAAAAGCAGGAGCCACCCTGCACGTAGGTGGCACTTACATATGCATAGAAGGTCCACAGTTTTCCACCAAGGCAGAGTCCATGTTGTATCGGTCCTGGGGCGTCGACGTGATTGGCATGACCAATGTTACCGAAGCCAAACTGGCGCGCGAGGCGGGTCTCTGTTATGTCACCATGGCGCTGTCCACAGATTACGACTGCTGGCACGACTCACACGACTCGGTGACGGTCGAGGCTATCCTGGAAATCATGCACAGTAATGTGGCTTTAGCGCAGGGTATTGTGAAAGAAACAGCAGCAAGCAATGTTGATGAGGCAAAATGCAGTTGTGCCGATGCGGCGGCCCACGCCGTCGTTACCGATCCAGCGCGCATTCCAGCCAATCTTAAAAACGATTTAAAAGTATTGTTTGGATCATTATGAATAAAGCACGATCAAAAGAACTTTTTAAAGCCGCTCAGGAAGTAATTCCGGGAGGAGTGAACAGTCCGGTCCGCGCCTATGCCGCGGTTGGGGGTGATCCCATTTTCATGAAAGAGGCGCACGGCAATGTTCTCACTGATGAAGATGGCAACCGGTATCTTGATTACAACTCATCATGGGGACCTCTGATATTTGGTCACGCTCATCCTCAGATTGTGGACGCCATTTGCGAAACGGCGGGAATGAGTACCAGTTTTGGCACTCCAACGGAAAATGAAATCAGGCTGGCAGGGCAGGTCGTCTCTGCCGTTCCCGGTATTGAAACGGTGCGGATGGTGAATTCGGGAACTGAAGCTGTGATGAGTGCCATCCGGCTGGCTCGCGGCCATACAGGGCGCGACAAAATTTTGAAATTCGAGGGATGCTACCACGGACATGCTGACAGCCTTTTGGTAAAAGCGGGTTCGGGTCTTATTTCTCTGGGAATACCCGGCAGTCCCGGAGTGGTGGCCGACCTCGCAAAACATACGCTGACCTTGCCTTTCAACGATGCGGAAAAAGTAAAAGAGTTATTTGAAAAGGAAGGCGATCAGATTGCCTGCCTGATTGTAGAGCCCGTCGCCGGTAATATGGGAGTCGTGCCCCCCAAACCAGGGTTTCTGCAAGCTTTACGCGAGGTTACGGAAAAACACGGGACCCTTCTTATTTTCGACGAAGTCATTACCGGGTTCCGGGTGGCTTTTGGTGGTGCTCAGGAATTGTACGGAATCGTCCCGGACCTGACCTGCCTCGGAAAAATTATCGGAGGCGGACTTCCCGTCGGTGCCTATGGTGGTCGACGTGACATAATGGATGGCATTGCGCCTACCGGCTCGGTATATCAAGCGGGAACTCTTTCTGGAAACCCTCTTGCCATGGCAGCAGGAATTGAAATGCTCAACCTGCTTTCGGACGACGGTGTTTACGACGACCTCGAACAAAAATCGGTTTCGCTTTGTGATGGCTTCAAAGCGAATGCGGAAAAACTTGGGATCAAAGCCTGCTTCACTCGGGTTGGCTCGATGTTCTCCATGTTTTTCACCGACCAGGAAGTCGTCGATTACGAATCCGTGACTACCTGCGACACAGAAATGTTCAAACGTTATTTTAACGGCATGTTGGAAGAGGGGATTTATATCGCGCCCTCTCAGTTCGAAGCAGGATTCATGTCCGCAGTTCATACACAGCAAGACATCGAGAATACAATTGAAGCCCAGTATCGGGCTCTTAAACTAGCGGTCGCAGGTTAAAAGACCCTACAAAAAGGAAAGAATCTTTCATGAGTGAAATCAGCGCCATCATGGCCAGGCAAATACT
>JAJDAX010000068.1 GCA_029261615.1 Nitrospinaceae bacterium | reverse complement strand
TCCGTAAGATGATTTGTTGAAGTAGTCGGCAATGTTATTCGAAACAAAATTGCCCCAGGTTGATTCTCCGTAGGTACCGGCGCGGTTGGAGAATTCTGCGAGGATGAATAGAATGGGGCCGTTGAAATTTCCGATGGGAGCAGCATTTGGTCCCTCACCCTGAGATTGGGTAAGTCCCGGTGTTCGCAATAAACCCTGGACATCACTGGGAATCCTTGTTGAACCTTGTCGAAGTCCTTTTATCAAATCGGGTGTCGGTGGCTGGTCTGCTGGAGTATCCCCGAGTATTGCCGTCTTCCCTTCAAACTTGAGAACATGACGCCAGGTGCCATCTTGATCCTGCCCAATAGTAAATCCTGATTGTGTTTCAATCCGGTTGCTCCACTCGTCTCCCAAAATACGGGCCTTAAACACAGTTCCGTCTGGCTGTGTAATTTCGGTGTCTGCAGGATTAGCCGGAACAGCCAGGGAGTACGAAGGAAAAAGCAAACTCATCACGACTGCAATCAGGGAAAAAAAGTTTGGACGTTTCATAATGATTATCCGGGGAATTGGGGTTTTAAAATTCGGCCACAGCAAAAATCTAGTTTCTAGTATACAAGCAGGATTGGGCTAAAATGAAACCCAATTTTCGTTCCAGCTTTGGTCTAATTGAGGTGGGGCAAACTGTGAAAAGCGAAGAGTGTAAATAGATGTCGAAAAATCAATGATAATGAGCAGTTTTATCGGGATTATCCCTTGGTGGGTCGGAGCTGGTATTTCACTACAGCTTTATTGTGGTCGATCAAGTTGGTGGAAAACTGATGGCTACCGTCTTTCCGGGATACAAAAAAGATGGCATCTGAGGTGGCAGGGTTCAGGGCGGCGATGACTGAATCTTCACCAGGGCTTGCGATAGGCCCAGGGGGCAGCCCTTTATAAAGATATGTATTGTACGGGGAGTCCACGGATAGATCTTTTTTTCGAATATTTCCATCAAATCCAGATAAGGCAAATATTACGGTTGGATCTGTTTGCAGGAGCATTTTACGTTTTAACCGATTGTGAAATACAGAGGAAATCAACGGGCGCTCTTTGGGTGAGCCTGTTTCTTTCTCAATAAGGGAGGCGAGTGTTATCACCTGATGAAATGTCAGGCTTAGTTTTTTGGCTTGTTCAGCATAGTCTGATTTCACCAGACGCTTTTCAAAATTATTGGCCATAGCCAATACAATATCCTTTTCACTTGATTGACGCCGAAACTGATAGGTGTCAGGGAAGAGATATCCTTCGAGGTCCGGTGTTGGAATTTTAAACCTTTTCAAAAGTTCAGGGTCGCGTGTGGCTTCGAGAAAACGGTTGCGATTGGCAAGGCCGGCGGCGGCAAACAAGTTGGCAATTTCAAGGATCCTGAAACCTTCAGGAATGGTGATTGTGTGAGCAACCGTTTCGCCAGAGGTCAGCTTTTTAAGAATGATTTCCGGTTTGAGGGAAGGGGACAATAAATATTCCCCGGCCTGGATATCACCCTGGTTGCCTTTAAGGTATGTGTAGATACGGAAAGTAGTGCTGTTGGCGATTATTTTTTTGGAGGAGAGGAGATTGGCCACCTGGGTGAGGGACATACCGGGTTCGACATTGACCATCACTTCAGCTTTGTTTTTGCCCGCAGGTTGATTGACGTAAACCAGGAAAACTGATCCAAAAGTAAGGCTCACAAGAGTCAGGACAACCAACGTGAGTGTCAGGATGGGTTTCAGTTTTTGCATGGCCCTTCTCGGGTAAGGTCCGGTCAGCCTGTTTACAAGACCGCTTTTAACTCTTCAAGGAACCGGTTATTTTCCTCCGGTGTGCCAACAGTAACCCGCAGACAATTTCTCAGCCTTGGGTGAGCACCGAGATCGCGGATCAAAACTCCACGCTTGGCCAGCCCACTAAAAACCGTGCTTGAGTCTTTTTGAGTGCGGAACAAAATAAAATTGGCATCTGACTTATACGGGGTCACTCCTTCAATGTTTTTCAGTTCGCCCTGAATGCGTCCACGCTCTTCAACAATTCTATCGATTTGTTCTTCCACAAGGTTGAATTGTTTTAACACCATTTCAGAAAATTCCTGGGAAATCATATTTGAATTGTAAGGCAGGCGGATTTTGTCGATTTCATGAATGATTTCCGGCGCAGCGATTCCATAACCTACTCTCAAGCCAGCAAGACCAATTTTAGACAGGCTCCTTAGCACAATGAGATTGTTGTTTTTTTCCAATTGGTCGACGAATGAAGATCGTGCAAAATCATAGTAAGCCTCATCCAACACAACGATTCCTTCAAATTCTTCAATAACCTTTTGCAATTCCCGGGCACTAAAACAATTGCCAGTGGGATTGTTGGGATAGCTGAAAAATATGAGGCGTACCTGTTTGCCGTGGATTGATTCAAGAAACGGCTTTGCTTGGAAATCCCATTGCTCATCAAGAGAATAAGATATGGGGCGAACTCCCATGCCTTTAGCGATGATGTTATACATGGCAAAGGTCGGGTCAGGGATTGCCAAAGCATCGCCAGGGTCACAAAATATCTGAATAAGAACCTGGATGAGCTCATCCGAACCGTTTCCTATTGTCAATTGATTGGAACCAACCCCAAGCCGCTCAGCTAAAATATTTTTCAGGTTGGTGCTACTCGGATCCGGATAACGGTTTAAAGACATCTTTTCAAGCCGTGCACTAAACTGTTCCATCAATTGTGGAGGAATCGGATAAGAGTTTTCATTTGCGTGAAGTTTGATTTCGGCTTCGCAGTTATCGACATGATAAGCCTTTAGAGCCTTGATACGTTCGCACACTTTGGATTGCAGGTCGATCAGGGCCATCAGGTTTTTACCGGGTTATTGATTAATGATTGGATGTCCTGGCTTTCAGGAACAAACCGGGTGCTTTTGAAACGCTCCGATTCCAAAATATTTTTTAGTATTAAAACGGTGTCGTCAATTTCGTGATTGGTGACAATATAATCATAGCGTTTGTATTGTGCGATTTCACTTTTTGCAGTGTCCAGTCGCTTTTTGATTTTGTCTGCCGATTCTGTGCCGCGGCCCACCAGGCGTTTTTCCAATTCAGCCAGAGAAGGGGGAAGGATTAACACAAAGACCCCATCGAAATTCTGTTCACGTAGGGAAGTCACTCCTTGCACGTCCAGTTCCATTAACAAATCAAAACCATTGCTGAGACTATTTTCTACCTGATCGCGCCGCGTTCCATAATGGTCTGTATGAACTTTGGCCCACTCCAAAAAGACACCTTTCTGGATTCCATCCTGGAATTCATCTTCTGAAATAAAATGATAGTGAATTCCGTCCTGTTCTCCGGTACGAGGTGAGCGGGTGGTATGTGAGACCTTGAACCGGAGATCGGGTAATTGATCGCGCAGTTTCCCACAAACAGTGGTTTTGCCAGTGCCGGATGGGGCTGAAACAATGAGGGCAAGCCCTTCTTTGGGTGGGGGAGAAGACATTGGGGATTACCGTGCTCTATTCAATATTGGCGAGTTGTTCCCTGATTTTTTCGAGCAGACTTTTTATTTCGATCACATGCTGGGAGACTTCGAAGTCTATAGATTTTGAACCGATAGTATTGGTTTCCCGGTTTATTTCCTGGGTCAAAAACTCCAGTTTGCGGCCTACCGGTTGAGTCTGATTTAAAAGGTCGCGGAACTGGGAGAGGTGGCTTTCAAGCCGCGTCAACTCTTCTTCAATATCCGACTTGTCAGCAATGATAGCTACTTCCTGCGCCAGACGTGCAGGGTCGATATCAATACCTTCATTGATAGTTTTTATTTTTTCCTGAAGTTTATCCCGATAGGCGTTTATTATTTCCGGCCTGCGCGTTTTTATTTTTATCATCCAGTTTTCAATTTCATCAAGACGATTGGAAAGATCGTGGCTCAGGCTTTTGCCTTCCTCCTCGCGCATCAGTATTAATTCCGTGATTCCCTTGTCTACAGTATCGAGAATGACCTTTAGATTTTCATCATCGAACTTCATTGGTTCGGACTTGATGATATCCCGCATGGAGAGGAGCGAGGATATATCAATGTTTCCCTGGAATCCCAACTGATCCTGTATTTCCTTGAAGGCTTTGTGATATTGCGAAGCCAATTCAAGGTTAGGTTTGATTTCCAGGTCCTGAGTTCCACTGTCTTTTTCGATTGTGATAAATACATCGAATGAACCCCTTGCGCAGCGGGCTTTGATCATTTTTTTCAGGGGCATCTCAATACTGGAAAGGTACTTTGGTAAACGGGCGGAGATCTCTATAAACCGATTGTTTACCGAACGAACCTCCGCCTTACAGGAAAAAGCACCGTTTTGCTGCTCGAATCGACCGTAACCGGTCATGCTTTTAAGCATCGTGGGCTATACCTTTTCCTCGTGCTTACCCTGTGTGACATCGAAAAAAGTTTCACGGGTTGGGGTGTGGCCTTCGCCTTGATCGTCGTCGTTGTTTCCAACGCGAACCCGCAGGGTGCCCTGGTTTTTCATTTTCTGATAAGCCTCTTTACTTTCCGAGATCAGGGAGCCAGCTTCTATATGGTATTGCCTCGCCTGATCTTCCGTCATTCCATCAGAGGTTACCTGATAGCGATCGGCTATTCCTGAATGTTTTTCATTTACGATTCCGGCGTCGACAATCAGGGACTCAAATTTCTGTATGGTGAGCAGGTTGTCGGTGTAGTCGCTACCTTCCGTGTGCATCATGCCACGTGCACAACAGATAAAGGCACGTTGAGCCTGTTTGACGGAATCAGAATAATCTCCCTTTTCAAGGAGTTTTTTACATTGATATAATGCACGCTCTCCCTCTGCAATTTGATCGGCGATCATTTCACTGATGGGACCCGCACATTCGCCCTGTCCCCGATCATCTAGAGAGAACCGGGTAGAAGAATGGTAGTCGATGTACGATTGAGGAGATTCCTCAATTGGTGGAACGCTTTTTAAATCGTTCAGCAGTTCACCAAAATATTTTTTTCCAAGTCTGTCGTAATAATCCTGAAACGTTTCTCCGTTATGCTTGATCTTTTTGTAATCATCGATCAAACGGCGTACAGCATTTGGAGCATTCTTGGCCGGAATCTTGGCAACGGTTTCACCAAAGGTTGCCTTGTCATCGTCGATACGCCCACCCAGCATGACTTCATAGTGAGGAGCCAGAATTCCATTCACCTTGCGGGCCGAACCGGAAAATCCAATAGCCGCAATGTGATGCTGGCCACATGAATTGGGACAGCCACTCGCCTTTACCGTGATGTGATCGAGGTCGGTGTCTCCAGTGAACTCGTTGTCGACATCCTCGCTCAACTGGTCGATTAATCCACGCGAGTGGGTGATTCCCAGATTACAGGTTTCCGACCCCGGACAACTGGTCATGTCCTTAAGCTCTTCAGTACCTGCCTTATGCAGGCCCAGGTTTTTAAGGGCTCCATAAACATGTCCCAGAGCACCTTGTTTGACCCAGGGGACCATGATGTTCTGATGCGCGGTATTGACTAATTTGCTACCTGCAAAATTACTGGCAATGTCCGCGATGCTCCGCGCCTGTTCAGTGTTGAAATCGCCAAGTAATAACTTAATGTGAACGTTGTAAAACCCTTTTTGGCGTTGCTCGAAAGTATTGCGAGCCACCCAGGCCTGAAATTCCGGATCGTTATCAAACTTGGTGTTGTTCTCAAACTGAGGAATCTCAGGCATAACCTCTGCTGGAGCCTCGATGTCCGGGTAGGTTTTGTTCGCAAGTTTATCGTATTCCTCCATGATAAATTCACGAGTTTTATCGAGGCCGTGCTTTTCAATGATGAACTTGAAGCGCGCCTTATTTCGGTTTTGCTTGTCGCCGTGCTTGTCGAAAACGGCAACAATAGCTTCGCAGGTTCGGAGTAGTTTCGAAATCGGCAGAAATTCAAAAATGGGTTCTGCAGATTTTGGATAGGAACCCAAACCCCCACCGAGTAGCATGCGAAATCCTCGTTCACCATTTTGTTCACGAGCATTGAGACCGATGTCGTTGATTGGTCCCAGGCCGCACCCGTTACATCCACCGAGGGTGATCTTGAATTTACGTGGCAGGCTCTGGGTCAGAGGATGCCGGATCAGGTAACTCATTACAGCCTGAGCGTAAGGGGTCACATCAAACAGTTCGTCAGGACAGGTGCCCGTTTTGTGACAGGCGGTGACATTGCGCACCGTGTTGCCGCAGGCTTCCCGGCTGGTCAGCCCGTTTTTGGCTAATAAGGCCAGGGCTTCTGTGACCGTCTTGATTTTGACAAAATGGAACTGGATGTCCTGCCGGGTGGTCACGTGCAGGATACCGTTTGAATATTTTTCACCAAATTCAGCAAGACAGCGCATTTGGTCGGCGGAATACTGCCCAAAAGGGAGCTTGGTCCGGACCATTTGCTCATCTTCCTGGCGCTGACCGTATATTCCCTGTTGTAGTCTGAACCGCTTGAAATCCTCGACGTCCAACTCTCCTGTAGTGAGACGCTCGACTTCCGTTGCAAAGTCTTCGATCTCCTGTATTACAGCAGGTGGAACATTCAATGATTTAAGCTCAGAACTGTCCATGATGGCCCTCTTATGTATATTAAACGTTATGGCAAACCGTTTATGGTATTGATGTTGAGGTAGCTCAAATAAAACCGGGATATGAAGAAAAACCGAATCGGTTGGGATTTGACCGAAGTGGCAGAGCCCCTCTTACGAATGATCTTGTATAATATAACAAAACCAGCCCGAAAAACAGTATCACCTTGAAGCATATAGGGGCTTTGAGCTGAATTTCAGAAAAATGGGATATCTAAAATAGTACAAAATAAATGAGAGTTTATGGAAATAGGACATTTCACTTCATATGATATTGGGGTTTTCTGGATTTGGTTCAACTTCCTGCTTTATCTTAGTGCTTTTGGATTTTCCCTTTATGCCAATTATAATTTCAACACCATTGTTGTTGGCCTGATATATCTGGCCCCCCTGATCCCAATCGGAATTGACCCTGACAACCTCACGAGAATGATTCTGGTGTCGATTCAAAATACGGTGTTTGGGGTCATTGAGCTTGTTATTTTTGTGTTGACCGTAAAACCGACGGACACCGGGTTGGACCGGCCACACATTAAACAGTTTCTGGGGCATACCCTGCCAATTGCCGGAGCTTTGATAGGCTTGTCTTATGTTTCGCGGGGAACAAGTGTACCGGTGACTCCTTTCGAGTGGTGGGCAATTCTGACCATTTTTCTGCTGGGATCTATATTCAGGGGCCTTGCGGTGTATCAACTTGGCAAATCGGGTTTCAAGTTTGATATCGTATTCCGAGAGGGGCAAAAGCTAATGACGGCTAATCTATACTCCCTGATGCGACATCCGTCCTATACAGCTATGATGGTGGTGATCTTTTCTTATGCACTGACAACGCATAACCTCATAGCGGGGTTCCTGGGAATGATAGTGGCCTGGTTTGGCTTTCAGTACCGGATTTACCATGAGGAACAGGCGCTTGAGCTACAATTCGGGAAGGATTACTTGTCCTATAAAAGCAGGACCGGGATGTGGGTTCCCCGCAGAAATTGAGTATTGAGGATTTTTACTCAGGGATCTCGGGAAGCCAGGTTTTCCACAGGGGAACCAGTTGTTCACCCACTTCCATTGGCTGCTGGAACCACTCGGCAAGACCGTAAAGAGCGATCAGGTAGATGAAACTGGCTGTATAAGAAATCGGTTTATTCACTGGTGTGTTGCTGTCCCGAAGATTGGTTTGGTTTCTGACACGGAAATAATTGGAAACCACCATGATGAAAAACAGGATCATGGGTGTGTATTCAAACATTGCAATCATGAATGCAGCAGGCCCTGACAAAACCAACAGTAATGGGATTTTTATGGGATTATTGCCCATTTTATCGTCTACGATATTGAGCACAGCCATATAGAGCACGAGATAAAAAAGGCCGGTGAACAGTAACCAGACTAAAAAGCCGAAACCTGTTATGTCTTCAAAATTGAGTACCATGCCGGAAAGAATAACAGCATGGCGGTGTGTCTGCAATTGGTTCGCGATATGACTTTTGAACGTTTGAGTTTTGGCCAGGAAGGTGAAAAGAGAGCCGTTGATTTCTTAAAGAAAAAGAAATACCGGATTATTGAGACAAATTTCACAACGAAATCAGGCGAGATTGATATCATTGCAGAGCAGGGTGGGGTGCTGGTTTTTGTCGAGGTCAAAAGCCGTACGGATAACGAGTACGGGCATCCTTTGGAAGCCGTCACACCCGCAAAACAGAAAAAACTGGTCCAGGTAGCCAATCGTTTCCGTGCCTGTAATGAAGTCTGGGACCGTGATTGTCGATTCGACGTGGTAGCCGTGTCAGGTGATCCGGATAAACCAAAAACCTGGGAAATTGAACTTTATGCAGATGCCTTCAGGTTTTAAGAGAAATGTTTAATGGACAGAGGATTGATAGAGCAGCGTTTGAAACCCTTTGGAAATATTTGAATCTTAATGTTAGACAAGTGATTCCATCGCAATCAGGAGAAATAACGGAATGACACCAATGCTAAAGAAACTGTCAAATTGGTTTGGCGGCAGTAAAAATAAAGAAGAACAGGTTGAACCTGAAAACACTAAGATGAAAGCAGCAAGAATAGCTGAAGAAATTCGCGCTAAAGAAGCAAAGCAGGCTCCAGTTGAGGAGCCTGTAGCAGTTGCAAGTCCACCAGCTTCCATGACACCACCAAGTGAAGAAAGTGCACCGGGAAACACACCTTTACAGCGGACTATTATCCAAGCTCCTGTGATTGTAACCAAAAATCAGGATGCCCCCGAGGCTGATGGTGAAATCAAGATCAAAGCGGAACCTTCTCGTGAAGGAGACTCCTGCAAGTTCATGGTCAATCGAAGTTTATTCGCCGGGCACTCATGGTTTTTCTCATCATTCGAAAGTGCCGAAGGTTCGCCCTTGGCAGAAAGATTGTTCAGCCTTGACGAACTTGAGACTCTATTAATTCACGATTCGACCGCCACCGTTACCAAAAAGGAAAAAGGAAACTTTGACTGGAAACCTCTGGCGACGGAAATTGGCAAAATGATTCGTGAAATTTTGAAAGAAGAACAGGCAATCGTTGCAAAAAAGATTGTAGATGAGATGCCATCTGAAGGAATAATTAAAGAAGAAATTCAGAAGGTGATAGATGCTGAAGTGAATCCGGGTGTTGCCGGGCACGGAGGAAAAATTACCTTACAGCTGGTGGAAGGAAATTCTGTGACCATCCAAATGGGTGGCGGGTGCCAGGGTTGCAGTGCTGCAGACCTGACTCTTAAGCAGGGAATCCATGGAGCCTTCCGGAAATCAGTTCCTTTTGTCGGCGCGATTTATGATGAAACTGATCACGCAGCTGGCCAGAACCCTTACTTTAGTTGATTTGCTATGCCAAGACTTTTAAATTTTAAAATGACGATAGCGACGGGCGAAAAGGGCACTAAAGGGCCTGTGATTTTTTCCATTAATAACCATCAGGTTCCACTGGAGGACGTGAGCGGTGGATGTGGTGCTGGAGAAACTATTGAAGGCGGGTTTAATGTTAACAGCTTCGCCCATAGTATGACCCTGATTGGTCCGGAAGAGGGGAAATGGGAGATAAAAACTCTCAAGGTGGATTTCGTCTGTGAGAACACCGATCCCTATTCAGTTACCTTTGGTCCGTTGATGCTGGATGAAAAAACAGAAGTGAATGTCTGGCAAGATCCACCCCTGCCTACTTTTGATGTCTGACCACCTGGCGGTGCTGGGATGTAACTACTTAGTCAAACGATCCTTTAGCTTTACGTGCAAATCCCCTAGAAGAACATAGTTGAGAACTTTGGTTTCCAGTGGGATGAAATGCTTTGATCCCCAAAACAGCAGTTCGCCTGTATCTGTTTTAAATATTTCCTTTGGGATCACCACATTCAATAGATATTCATCCCCTTTTGGGCGGTCTTGCTCAGCGCGTATTTTATCCTGTTCTTTCTCAGAAAGAATATGGACCGAGATGTCTTTCATACTTTTGTCGGGAATTGTGTCGATTTTATAACGGCTGCCTTTATCGAGCGGACCATAAGCTCCATTTCGAAAGTTATAAAACGATGCGAGGATATCGTCGTAAAACTTTCCTTCCGGAATGACTTCAGTTTGTTGTTCGGTCAGTTTGTTGTTGTTGTATCTGAACCAGAAATGTTTGCGATTATTGTAGTCGAGGTAATGGGTGGTTTTTTCAATGTCGCTGCCGATGATAACTTCCCGCTCGAATTTTCGGGTCAGCACGCGGCGTCCGTCTTTTGACACATCAAAAGATGCTTTGTAATAATGTTTCCTATGGGAGGTGACGAATCCGACAAATCCCTTGGTCTCTGCTTTTAGAATTGAATAGTACCGTCCATCTTTCTCAAAAAACCGAACATCCGCTGTGGCAGCATTTTCAAATACCATAAAGCTGATATCGAATAGTAGCTGTTCTCCTGCGAATCGACGGATATCACCTTCAGCTTGAAAACCTTTATATACGCCGGAATTCGGTGTGATTTGTGATTCTGCTTCAACAGGGCCTGGGAAAAGTGGGGCTGCCCCAATCAGGCTGGCTATCAAAATTGCCTTAACCCACAGAAAAAATCGATAACCGTTCAAAGGTTTTGTTAAATGAGAGCGCAGGAATTCAATACTTTGGACAAAGGGATTGAATACATGGCGTATATCCATTAAAATGCGGTTTAACTCCGGAACTCTACTTAGGGCTCTAATCATAATCTCTTAACATTCCATACTGTTTATTTATGAAAAACGCACTAACCACGGTTACTTCCAGCGTAGTGGAAGATTTGCCAGAAGTGATTCAGGATGAAGAAACCGGCCTGAAAACAGGCTATATGCCATTGTATCGCGTCATTATGTGGGACGATGATGTGACTACAATGGAATTTGTGATCCGCATTCTGGTCAAAGTTTTTGTCAAAGATATCAAGACCGCTGAAGGCCTTACGTTTGAGGTACATTACAGCGGTTCTGCACATGTTGACACCCTTCCTCTCGAACGGGCTGAATTCAAGGTAGAACAGGTCCATACAGCGGCAAAAATGGAAGGCTACCCTTTTCGCTGCACGATAGAGCCCGTTTAACCTCCCTCTTTCTACATACCCGGTTTTTCAGGGCCGTTCACTTAACGGGACATAATCTGTTTTTGGCTGACCCATATAGACTTGTCGTGGACGGCTGATTCGGAAATCTTCATCGGATTGCAACTCCTTCCACTGAGCGATCCAGCCTGGCAGCCTGCCAATGGCGAACATCACGGGAAACATATTGATTGGAATCCCCAGCGATTTGTAGATTAGCCCCGAATAAAAGTCCACATTAGGGTAGAGTTTGCGCTCAATGAAAAATTCATCCTTGAGTGCGATGTCTTCAAGTTCGAGAGCAATTTCCAGCAGAGGTTCATTAACATGGGAGCGCTCAAAAACTTTATAGGCCAGGTCTTTAATAATCCGGGACCGTGGATCAAAGTTCTTGTAGACGCGGTGTCCAAAACCCATCAAGCGAAACTTGCTATTCGGGGTTTTGGCCATATCGACAAACTTCTTCACCTCGCCACCGTCATCATGAATGTGCTGTAGCATTTCAATCACCGCCTGGTTTGCTCCTCCATGCAATGGCCCCCAAAGGGCGTAGATACCTGCCGAAATCGAGGCGTACAAATTACACATTGAACTGCCGACAAGACGCACCGTGCTGGTTGAGCAATTTTGCTCATGATCCGCGTGCAACATCAGTAGCACATCGAGCGCCTTGGCCGCAACAGGGTCAACTTCATATTCTTCACATGGATTTGAAAACATCATGTAAAGAAAATTTTCTGTGTAACTGAGCGAATTTTTGGGATAGGGTAATGGCTGGCCGATAGATTTCTTGTAACTATAGGCCGCGATAGTTGGCAGTTTGGCCAAAAGGCGGTGAATGGAAATTTCAATTTCCCGCTCATCCCGGACATTGGCCTGATGCTCCTGATAAAAAGTCGCCAGGGAGCCGACGATGGTGCTGCAAACGGCCATGGGATGAGGGTTTTTAGGGAATCCGTCGTAAAGGTTTTTAATCGATTCATGCACCATGGAATGGTGTGTGATATGGAAATTGAAGTAGTCAATTTGTTCTTTGTTCGGCAAATGACCGTAGATCAGCAGGTAGGACACTTCAAGAAAATTACTGCGCTCGGCGAGTTGCTCGATAGGAATACCGCGGTAGAGCAGGATTCCCTTTTCACCTTGTAAAAAAGTGATTTCGCTTTTGCAGCTTCCAGTACTCATAAATCCGGGATCAAAAGTGATCAGACCGGTTTCACTACGTAGCTTTGTAATGTCAAAAGCTTTTTCACCACAGGTCCCTTCGAGAACAGGGAAGGTGTACGTTTTTCCTTCATAGCTGATTTGAACTGTATCACCCATAATCGACCCCCGAGATAGCAAAATGAAATTTGAAGAGCACAGTTCTTTTATATAATTATAACCGTATTGGAGAAGGATAGAAGAGGAATAGAGGGTATTTTCTCAATGAAAAAACTATGAAATCTTCCAACAAATTACTTTATTTTATTTTGGCGGGCGTAGTACTGGGCCTGCTTTGTGGCTGGTTTTTTGGCACAGCCATGAATTCGGTTGCCTGGATGGGAACACTGTTTCTCAATGCACTTAAAATGATGGTGATTCCTCTTATCATTTCTTCGCTCATTGTGGGGGTGGCGGGGCTTGGGGATGTTACCAAAATGGGAAAAACCGGTGGGATCACCATTGTCTATTACATGGTGACAACGGGTATTTCAGTGGTCCTTGGTTTGATCTTTGTGAACTTGATACAACCTGGTGTGGGTGTGGTTCTTGATGCAGAAGCTCCGGAAGCGGTTCATTCGAAAAAAGACACCAGTTTTGTCGATATCCTGCTCAGTGTTGTGTCTCCAAATCTGATCCATTCCATGGCCGAGATGGACATTTTGCCTTTGATCGTTTTTTCCCTGATTTTTGGAGGTGTTCTCACTACCCTTGGTGAAAAGGGAAAACAGGTAATCGGTTTTTTCGATACTGTTAACGAAGCGATCATGAAAATGGTCCACCTTGTATTGTACCTGGCGCCAATTGGAATATTTGGCCTGGTATCCTCCAAGCTTGGAGCGGCTGGCGGAGGGGAAGCTTTTTTCAACGAGCTTTTGAAAATTGGAAAATTTGCGATGACTGTTCTCCTGGCCCTTGGAGTTCATGCATTCGTTGTTCTACCTTTGATTCTCTGGAAGTTTTCAGGTCGGAACCCATTTGTTTACATGAAGAATGCTGCGGAAGCTTTGACCACCGCTTTTTCAACGGCCAGTAGTTCGGCTACTTTGCCGGTAACGATGGAATGTGCGGAGGAGAAAAATGAAGTGTCTCGCAGGATGGTGCAGTTTGTTCTGCCTATTGGAGCAACTGTCAACATGGACGGGACGGCTCTTTATGAGGCCGTTGCAGCCATGTTCATTGCACAGATGGTGGGTATCGAACTTGGTGTCATGCAACAGTTAATCATTTTTTTGACTGCAACCCTTGCGGCCATTGGGGCGGCAGGAATTCCCGAGGCGGGTTTGGTGACTATGGTGATTGTTCTGCAATCGGTTGGCCTGCCTTTGGAAGGAATCGGGATGTTGTTGGCGATCGACTGGTTTTTGGATCGTTGCCGGACGACCGTTAATGTCTGGGGTGACTCAGTTGGTGTTGCGGTTGTGGACGAAATGGAAAAAAAATACGTGGAAGGAGGGTGACGTTTTGTTGATCCTGATTCTGTTTGGTTTGCTTATAGGGGTGTTGTCTTCACTTTCAGGCTTAGGCGGCGGATTTCTTGTTGTTCCGTTTTTAATTTATATGGGGAAAAAGGCCCAGATTGCAGTAGCGACTTCTTTTCTGGTTATTTTGTTGATCGCCGTTTCTTCTTTGGCCGCTCATGGAAGATTGGGGAATATCGACTGGAAAACAGGAATTACCCTGGCAGTCGGAGGTCTTGTCGGGGCCCAGCTGGGGCCAACTCTCCTGCAACAGGTTCCGGAGCTTATGTTTAAACGGGGATTTGCATGCCTGTTGATCGGAATAGGGTGCTGGCTTTTTTGGACAACACGCAACACGGTTTGAGGGGTTATGTTTTTCGTTCCCCGCTGACCAGTCTGGCAGCAAACGGACCTTCTCCCAGTTTATTGATCCAGTTTGAGCGCCCCTTTATCAAGTTGAACATCATCGCGCGATCCCCATTGACGGTATCGGTCCAAGTCACATCCGCACATTCAGGTTCGAAGATTGGAGGTAGGTGAATCATATCTCCGCCCTTTGCCTTCAATTGATAACTCTTGTCAAAAATTGATTTTATGTCTTCCAGCGAACACACTCGCCAATCACTTTTTCCTGCGAATTGTTTCTTGTTCAATTCTTCAGCGTAAACCTTGCATTGTTCAAGGTTCCGCCATTTTCCAAGCAACTGCCGGGTGTCCTTTTTGAGCCAGGTCAGCCCGGTTTGATTATCAGTCGTGGTGTCGTCGCCATTGTCGACGAATCTTGAATCGGTCATTCTAAACCTCCGGCTTCGCAATTCTTTGATTTGTTGCTCAACGTATTATATCAAAGTTAATCCACGAAAAATGGAGGAAGGCCGTTGGTAAAATGCAAACCCTGGAAGTTATAATTGAACTTTACAGGTAGCCGAACTTGAAAAGGATCTTCATTAAAAGGTTTCTGGTAAGCTTGGGCTAAAACTGACTTATAGTCGTAAAGGCTATGCTCACAACTTCGGATAAAACACCATCGGATATGGATTGGGTAACGTTTGTCGCGCTTTAGGACAATGCCATTAATATTTTTCCCATTAAAAAAGAACTGGATAATGAAGCCGGTTGTATTGACCTGAAATGTGGAGCCAGGTTTTAATTGAGTAAGGTCCACAGGGTTCTGAACGGGGATGGCTTTTGTCTGGTACTGATTGAAAGAAACAAACTCAGTGGCCAGCAGATTTTTGGTAGGAACTAGTAGAACAAAAAATTGTAAAAATATAATGAAGAGGAAAGTTTTATTTCCTAAAAATCCCGACATGGAAGTCGACGTTTTAAAAGAACAACTATTTGTTTTTGACTTGCACAAGGGATAAAGATAGTAGAGAGAGATTATTGGATAAAAAAAAGCCGGTAGACTCAGTCTACCGGCTTTTCTATTAATTACTCTCTGGATGTTTCCATCTTGAGGGATTTTTTTTAAGCTTACTTCAA
>JAJDAX010000067.1 GCA_029261615.1 Nitrospinaceae bacterium | reverse complement strand
GGTCAAAGACAGCAGTCCCATACATGCCTACGTCACCGACGATAAGGGCATCGTCGTCTTTGATTCCCGGAACCCTGAAAACGTAGGGCAGGATTACTCATCCTGGAACGATGTGTACCTGACGCTGAGAGGCGAGTATGGTGCGCGTTCCACGCGGACTGATTCCAAGGATCCGCTATCCTCTGTATATTTTATCGCCGCGCCAATTGTGCACAGTGGAAAAATCATCGGTGTGGTGTCTGTTATCAAGCCTGAACAAAGCCTGCAAAAGTTTATTAGCCAAGGTCGGGAGAAGTTTTTTTCGATAGGTCTGCTGGTGGTTTTGGCCGCCTCAGTTGTGGCGGTGTTGTTTTCCTATTGGTTGACGCGGCCCATTCGCTCACTGTTGAACTATGCGAAGGAGATCACCGGCGGCGGAAAAGCCCGGCCACCCAAAACCGGTTCACGTGAGTTCGATAATCTCGGGCAGGCTTTTGATGAAATGCGGATTTCGCTTGAAGGTAAAAAGTCCGTGGAAAGTTTTGTTCAGCACCTCACCCACGAACTTAAAAGTCCGCTGACTGCCATTCAAGGTGCGGCGGAATTGTTGCAAGACGAAATGCCAGCTGAAAAGAAAAAACTGTTTCTCTCCAATATTGAAACAGAAACCGGACGGGCGCGTAAACTGCTGGATGAATTATTGGCAGTCGCTGAACTTGAGAGCCGCAGTGCCCTCAAAAATTGTGAGCGATTTTCAGTTGCAGAAATGCTGCGGCAGATAACCGAATCCTATTCTCCATTGATTGAAAAAAAGAACATCCGGTTAGACGTGTCGATTAAAGGTTCGAATCATTTTGTGACCGGAGAGCGTCTGCTCATTCATCAAACCTTGAGCAATCTTTTAATAAACGCCATCGATTTTTCTCCGGAAGATGGAATCATTGAAATTCAACTCGACGGCGATGATCGCAACCTTGTGCTCTCCATTCAGGACCAGGGTCCGGGCATCCCCGAGTACGCCCGCGAAAGAATATTTGAAAAGTTTTTCTCGTTGGAGCGGCCTGGGACAGGAAAGAAAAGTTCCGGCCTGGGCCTCAGTTTTGTTGAAGAAGCCCTGTCCCTGCACTCCGGGTCCATCGTGTTACAACCCACCACCCCCGGAACCCACTTCCTCGTCACCATTCCCCACTCTTAGCAAGTGTTCTGGCCTAAAGGAAATGCCGGTCTAAAGCATGCGGTGATGCGCTGGTATGATTGTTCTACCCCAAAAAGGTTAGCTAGTTAGCCTCACCGCCAGGTTGCGTAGGACGAGTTCATGGAAAGTTCATAGAGACTTCACAATCGCTTCATAGTCGTTCGTCAGAATGGTTGAAACTATTCAGGAGGACGACATGAGTGACGTGAAGAAAAAATTTTTCGCCAACAGCATCTGGATCAAAATCTGGTTGATTGTTCTTATTTGTTTACTGCTTCTCATTCCCGTAGGGCAGGTGGAGGACTTGATTAACGAACGGCATCATTTCAGCAATCAGGCCAAGGATGAGGTAACGAACAAATGGTCGCGCAACCAGAGCACCGGCAAGGTGGTCCTATCGGTGCCCATCATCCAGACGCGGACTAAATTGGATAAGGATGGAAAGAAGGTACATTACGATCATCACAATTATGTTCATTTTTTGCCGGACACCCTTCTTATCAGTGCGGATACCAAAAGCCACGTTAAGAAGCGGGGGCTCTACACGATCCCTCTGTACGAAACGCGGTTGATCCTTGAGGGCGGGTTTGCAAACCTGGAACAACACACTCAAGATTTCAAAAATACAAAAATACTTTGGAAGAAGGCAGAATTAAACCTGGGTGTGGATGAAGTCCGGGGTCTTAAAGAAGTTGTGGTGCAATGGAATGGCGATGTACTGGACCGCACCATCGGTAGTATGGCCTCGGGTGTTGGCGTCAGCGCGATCAAATCCAAAATTCCGGAGACGTCCAATTTTAAAAAAGAAAGGGGCGGGAAGTTTCATATCACCGTCGGGTTGAGAGGCAGTGAGGCGCTGGAGTTCCTACCCTTTGGTGGAACGACCAAGGTGAAGATGATATCCAACTGGCCCGACCCGAGTTTCGACGGCTCTTTCCTGCCGGATAGTTCGGCCATCAGCAAAAATGGTTTCCAGGCAGAATGGAATGTAATGGGATTGAACCGTAACCTTCCAAAATCCTTCACTGGCAAGCGGTCTTTGAAAAACCACATAAATGAAAGCAGGTTTGGTGTTCGTTTCCTGATGCCATTGCAAAATTACCAGTTGAACACACGGTCGGTTAAATATTCATTCCTGTTTGTCGCCTTGACCTTTGCCACCATGTTCTTCATCGAAATTCTGTACGGGCTTCGTTTTCACCCCATGCACTACACCATCACCGGCACCGGACTCTGCCTTTTCTACCTTTTGCTCATTTCAGTTTCCGAACACATTGGTTTCGCGCTCGCCTATGCAGGGGCTTCAGGCGCGACCATCCTGACGATTTTCCTCTATGTGCTGGGAATCACGCATGTGAAAAAGGGAGCATTCATCGTGCTGATGCAATTATCCATACTCTACGGATTCCTTTTTGTGCTGCTCAAACAGGAAGATTTTGCCTTGATGGTGGGCTCGGTTGGACTCTGGTTTGTTCTGGCTTTCGTCATGTACGTGACACGGCATATCGACTGGTTCAACATCCAGATGCCGGATACAGGAAAGCCGGACCGGAATCTTGCAGTCGGTTAACGCTTCTGGTGGATGACGGGTTTCAACTCCGACCCCTGTCAACAGCTTCCCTCTGAAACTCAGGGGGAAGTTCGTTATTCTTCTTTATTTTTTTGGGTGTTCTTTGGCGCTCTTTGCATTAGAATTAGCTCATGATGTGGACATTAACTCCCGATAAAACAGATAACTCCGTTATGAAACGTTTCTTTTCTTATATTATTGTCGGATTGCTTTGTCTCGGCCTGCCCTC
>JAJDAX010000066.1 GCA_029261615.1 Nitrospinaceae bacterium | reverse complement strand
GGCAAAACTCTATCACATTTGCCCCTGACGAAAAAGCCACACTATTGACAGACTGCGAAGGAATTTTAAGTTTTAAGGTGGGTGCGAAAGATAATAAAAAATGAAAAGAGAAAAAGCAGGAAAAATTATCTATCGTGAAATCTTGTTTTAAGGATTTCAACCGGGCTTTCGTATCGATCACAGGCCACCACTGATTGATCGGAGTCGATGGAATCGGCAGGAAGTTTCAATTCTCCGGACAAGACAGGCTGGGCCCCACAGGAAGGAAGTTCCTTGGTGCAAAACCGGCACATATTAATTGTCTGATGAACGACCGTATCCTGGGCCATGCCTTTAAGGTCTCCAACAAGTCGATTGGATTTAATCACGCTAAAATCAAATATTATGTGAATATTATATAAGTTAACGCCCTGGAAGTAACCCCCTTAATTTGATGTACTCTGCGAAGATACGGTATCCCGAAAATTAATTTCGTAATCCAAATCGATTGCGGATAATTCATTGCCGCTTTTGGCCAGGTACAGGGAATCGAATGGATCGTCCTCTATTTTTATTTCTACAAAGTCTGCGAGTTCGGGGGTGATTTCATCGCGTCGAAGCAATTCTAAAGTTCCCCGGTGGAGTTGAAATTTTTCGTCCGCCAACTTCAGTACTTCAAGCGGGTGCAGGCCGTCTGCTATTTGTGCCTTCACGTAATCTTCGATCAGAAAATTGCGTTCGAGGAGCCTGGCGTGAGGGTAGTCCGGTTTAGACAACAGCATGAACTCAAGATGAGGCCAGTGATTGTTAATGAAGTCCTCGAACAAAACTGGAACACCGGAACTCAGGTGAATATCGCGCGATACTTCGTTTCCATCTTTTAAGGCCGTGTTGTAAATTTCGACAATGTTGTGTGTCGTGTCGTAGAGCACGGCAAGGTGCCAGGCGGTGAGTACCTCCAGCGTCCGAAAAGAATCCATCGCGCCGATCAGGCGCACCATCAATCCGTGCATGTCTTCCATACTCATGAAAGCGGCTGTCCAGGGAAAGCGTTTGCTGAACCATTGCCCCACGTCTGCCGGAAAATCCTGCCTGGAAACATCCGGTGGCGGTTGATTGTCGTTGTCGACATAGCGAAGAATGTCGTCGAGTTCCTTGTACGCAAAGTCGAGGCCGCCGCGAATGATCGTGTAGGGAAACAGTTTCCTCTGGTACTCCATATACTCGCGAAGTTTAGGATCGAACTCTTCCCGGGCATGAACGTGGTCGCGTTTTCGAATGTCTTTGGCAAAGATGAGCATGGTTGCGGGTATTTCCTTTAGTTAGGTTGGCGTGCTGTCATGGTGGCCGTCAGTTACCATCGCGGTGAACGGGTATCAGGGTTTCTCCATTAGTTTTTCAAGTTTTTGAACTTTTTCTGCAAGTTTTACGAAGGCCCGGAGAATGTCGGTGGAGGTGATGATTCCCAACAGGCGATCACGTTTGACCACCGGCAGGCATCCTATTTTATGCTTGGCCATGATCGCCGCTGCGTCCGATGCCTTGTCCTCGGGTCCAATGGTGGTGAGTTTGCGGTGCATGACATTGCGCACCAGGCGGCTTGGGACTTCAATAATTTCTTTTCCGGCTTCATTGCGTTTGATGGTCTTTCGAGGTCCGAGGATTTTTTTTACATCACGGTCGCTGACCATTCCGATGACCTTGCCTTTTTCCACAACGGGCAAATGTCGGATCGCATTGAAATGGAACATAATCACTACGCGGTCGAGAGTATCCTCGGGTCCAATGGTGTATACCTTGGCGCTCATCAGTTCTTTAACTTTCATCGTTGCAGACTCCGTTGTGATGTCATTTTTTTTTGGGATCGGAGAACAGATTACTGTAAAACTGCATTAGTTTCATTTTTTCTTCCGAGCTCATCGCATCGAAATTCTCTTTAAGACTCTGAAGTTGTTCAGGCGATAGCTGGTTCATCGCGTTTCCGGCAAGTTGCGAGAGGTTGTCGAGTCCGCCGGGAAAATTACTCGGGGTGGAATCAGGGTTCGAAGGCTCGACAGTTGTCGGTGCGCTTGGCGTGACAGGAGTGACTTCTGAGGCTTGTTCAGGGGTTTGAAACAGAATGTGGTCACCCGTCAACGTGCCGATGATTCCCTCTTCCCCAAGTTGAGTCAATACATCGGCCAGTGGCGTGCCGTGCTGTTTGCAACTGGAGTAAACAGGCCGAAACGGCAGCTTGACCGCTTTGCCGGGAAAGCCATTTTTTTCTATAGAATGTCGGATGCTTAAAGCGACAGGATTGTCTGGGTTCATAACGGGTTTCGTGCTATCGGCATTGAAGTTGTTTTGTTAGTAGTCATTATTTTACAGCAATCTCTTGGTTGATTGACAATGTACCTATTTTAAATGTCTTTAGGGTGAGGCAGCGGATTGATCCTAAAAGGATAAGTGTTGTTTTCTAGTGGCACCTGATTTGTGATAATGTGTTATTGGGTTTCAATCTATGCAATGCCCTTGAATGCCAAAAATCCGCAAGTTCCATATGATTCGTCGTCGGATCGTATTTTCATATTATAAATACAATAGGGGAATATCCGTGAAAAAATTAATGGCAATCCTTTTGGCGATGAGTTTTCTTGCCGCATGTAATCAGTCGTCGCAAAACACAGAGGCCAAGGATGCGCCCGCGAAAGTTGAAGCGCCCAAGGTGGAGAAATCAGCAGCACAGACACCAAAACCCGCTGCTATGCCTGAAATGAAAACAGAAATTCAAAAAGCCAGCTATGCGATTGGTTCCATGCAGGGCGCTCGAATGCGTATGGATATTGAAAAAATGCAGGACATCAAACTGGACAAGGAACTACTCGAAAAAGGATTCACCGATGGCATCAATGACAAAAGTGCCATGTCGCAAGAGGAAGTCCAAAAGGAATTAATGGCTTACCAGCAAAAGCTACAGGAAATCATGACAAAAAAGCAGGCTGAAGAAGCGGAAGTCGCCAAGGCTTCCGGCGATGCATTCCTCAAGGAGAACGCCAGTAAAAAGGGAGTGACCGCCACCGAGTCTGGATTGCAGTACGAGATGATCTCCGAGGGTGATGGAAAAAACTTCCCCAAAGCGGTTGATACGGTAAAAGTTCATTACGTTGGAACCTTGACCGATGGCAGTACCTTCGACAGTTCTGTGGAGCGCGGTCAACCGGCTGAGTTCCCGCTCAATGGCGTGATTCCCGGCTGGACCGAAGGCTTGCAGTTGATGAGCAAAGGCGCGAAGTTCAAGTTTTACCTGCCGCCGGATTTGGGATACGGGGCTCGAGCGCTCCCAAAAATTCCTGCGAACTCTGTGCTGGTTTTTGAAGTGGAGCTACTGGAAATCACACCGGCCAAATAAAGTTGGCGCGTACTTTTCTTAAGGTTAATGTCCGTCCTTAATGGGAAGGTGCGTATTTAAAATATGGTAAAATTATTCGGAAAAAATGCATCAATAGACAATAGATAACAGCGGAGATGAGGCGATGAAAAAAAAGATTGGCGTTGTGTTGTCGGGTTGCGGAGTTTATGACGGGGCCGAGATTCATGAATCGGTTTTGACACTTTTGGCGATCGATCGAGCCGGCGCGGAAGCGGTTTGTATGGCACCCAATGTTGACCAGTTACACGTGATCAATCATATGACCGGCGATGAAATGGATGAAAAACGCAACGTGCTGGTTGAAGCATCACGCATCGCCCGTGGCGATATCAAAGACATTGCCTCCGTCAAAGCGGACGACATTGACGCTTTGATGTTTCCCGGTGGATTTGGCGCTGCCAAGAATCTTTGCGATTTTGCGGTCAACGGGGAAAATTGCAACGTGCATCCGGAAGTGATGCGGCTGGTCCGCGAGTTTAAGGACAAACAAAAACCGCAGGCTGCGGTGTGTATTGCACCCGCTTTGATGGCAAAAATTTACGAGGGAACCGATGTCAGCCCGGTTCTCACCATTGGAAATGATGAAGGGACCAGCGGCAAAATTGAGGCGATGGGCAGTCGGCATCAAAATTCCCTTGTGACCGAAACAGTGGTCGATGTTGAAAACAAGATTGTTACCAGCCCGGCCTACATGCTGGGCCAATCCATCGGTGAGGTGGCTCAGGGCATCGAGAAAACTGTCGCAGAATTGATGAAGCTCCTTTGATATAAGGGGTTAGCAGGACGGCCTCCCGCCTTCGACAATAGGCTTTCTCGTTTTTGAGGGTGCGCCCCCCTTTCATCTGGTAAATCTGTGGCCCCCATACCCATCCCCTCGGTGTTTTATTCCTCGATCCGAGGGTCGTTTCCCAGCCCTAACACCTTTTTTCTAAAGGATTTTCCGGTAAATTCCGAAAAGCTTTCAAGGGAACCACTCATAATTCGAAATTTCCCATTCCGGCGACTTCCTGCTCATTTTCGAGTAGCTTATACGCCCAAAATCAGTGGGGTTTGAT
>JAJDAX010000065.1 GCA_029261615.1 Nitrospinaceae bacterium | reverse complement strand
CAGCCGATCAGCGGTAAAAATGTGACGAAAGTTAAAAACATGTCGTTAAATCACGATTAAAAGGATCACGAAACCCATGACCATGAACATGGCATAGTTGCGGACGAATCCCGATTGAAAGTACTGGGCGATTTTACTCATGAACCCAATGGATTGTGCAACTCCGTTTACAGCACCGTCCACAGCTTTCTGGTCGGCATCTTTCCATAAACGAAATGATGCGTCGACTGTGGGTTTGACGATGGTTTCGTCGTAGATTTCATCTACATAGTATTTGTTTTGCACCATATCGAAACCCCACTGGCCCTTTGTGAGTTTTCCAGGGAGGTCCGGGAATTTTATATAGAACATATAGGCCGTGAAAATTCCCGCAATCGCAACACAGACCGAGAAAACCATCAGAAGGATTTCCCAGGCGATATCCCACCAAGTGTGCTCGTGAACTTGTTTTGAGTGAATCAGTTCGGTGAATGATTCATGATGGCCGTGTGAAGCAAGTACGGTTTCGGAATGATGCAGCGCGGTGGCCCAATCGAAAGAAACCACTGGCTCAAGCCAGTTCCCCAGAATGTGCCAGCCGTGAATGAGCGGGATACCGAGCAGTCCGCCTCCCAAAGCGAGGCCGGCCAGAATGATGAGCGGCATGGTCATGACGGCAGGTGATTCATGCGGATGCACATGTGGATCAACGCGTGATTCACCGTGGAAAGTCAGGAATACCAGCCTGAACATGTAGAAGGCTGTGATGAAGGCACCACTGACCCCCATACCCCAATAGATGACGTTGCCGTCCAGCAAGGCGTGATAAAGAATTTCGTCCTTACTGAAAAAACCGGAGAAGGGGAATATTCCCGCTATGGCAATGGTCGAGATTAAAAATGTCAGGTATGTGATGGGCATGTGGTCTTTTAGTCCACCCATCTTGCGAATGTCTTGCTCATGGTGCATGCCATGGATTACGCTGCCGGAACCCAGGAAGAGGCAGGCTTTAAAGAAAGCGTGCGTTACCAGATGGAAGATTGCGGCTGTGTAAGCACCGACGCCGCAGGCGAGGAACATGTAGCCAATCTGGCTGACGGTGGAGTAGGCAAGTACCCGTTTGATATCCCACTGGGTGCAGCCGATGGTTGCCGCCATCAGGGCAGTACCGCCGCCAATGAGCGCGATTATGGTCATGGTGAGCGGTGCCATGTTGAAAATTGCGTTGCACCTGACAATCATGTAAACGCCAGCGGTTACCATGGTAGCTGCGTGAATCAGTGCCGAAACCGGTGTTGGACCTTCCATCGCATCTGGCAGCCAGGTGTAAAGTGGTATCTGCGCAGATTTACCGGTTGCACCGAGAAACAGAAACATGGTCAGAAGAGTGACGTTTGTACTGTCGTAAATTAACGTGGTCGGAGCCGCGGTCATCACTGTAGAGAAGTCGATAGTGCCGAAGGACTGGAACACGTAGAAAATTCCGAGGAGAAACCCGAAATCCCCAACCCGGTTGACCACGAACGCTTTGGTGGCCGCATCGCAGGCTGATTTTTTGTTGAAGTAGTACCCGATGAGGAAATAGGAACACGCCCCAACTCCTTCCCACCCGATGAACATGACCAGGAAGTTGTTGCCCATTACCAGCAATAGCATGGAAAAAAGGAACAGGTTCAAGTAGGCGAAGTAACGGTAGTAACTGTACTCCTCGTACATGTAACCAATCGAGAAGATATGGATGACAGAACCAACGCCGGTCACCACCATCATCATGACGCATGACAAGGGGTCAATCTGGAAGCCGAATTCGATTTGCAGGCTACCCGCCGGGATCCAATTAAACAGGATCAACTCAGGGTAGGGTGTTCCCTCAGGGTGAAAGAACAAGCTAACCCATAGGCACAGGACAACCAGAAACGACAGTATTGGCCCGCCGCAGGCTATTTTACTGACCCAGTCTTTACCTATGCGTAGTCCGAAAAACCCGTTGATGATGGAGCCAATCAGCGGGAACAGAGGGACCAGAAACGCCAGATTTACCATTGCAGTGTCACCACTTCATTAAGTTGAATTCGTCCAGATTGACCGTGGGTCGATTCCGGAACAGGGCGATTACGATCGCCAGCCCTACAGAAACTTCTGCCGCCGCGACGGCCATCACCATGAAACTGAAAATCTGCCCGTCGTGCTGATTGAGATGGCGGTCAAATGCAATCAACGAAATGTTGACAGCATTCAGCATGATTTCCACACACATGAACACCACAATTGCATTGCGCCTAATCAAAACCCCGAGAACACCAATGGAAAAAAGGGTCGCGCTGAGAATGAGGTAATGTGAAAGCGGTATCATCAGTCCACCTTGGTTTTTGCGAGCACTACCGCTCCCACCATAGCTGCAAGCAGAAGGATGGACGCGATTTCAAAGGGTAGTACATAGTCCGTGAACAAGGAGGTTCCCACTGCCACCGTGGTGCCAAAGGAATCCGGTACTTGAGCCCTGTCCCCGAGTTCTGTTCCAATAATTTTGTCGATCATCTTGTACAGGGCCAGTAACACAAGAATCCCGGTCATGATGGAAAGGTACAGGTTACGATCCCGCATTTTCCAGGCCTTATCGTCCCCCTTCAGGTTCAACAGCATGATAACGAACATGAAAAGAACCATGATCGCACCGGCGTAGATGATGATTTGCAGGACGGCAATAAAATGCGCCTGCAACACAACAAAAATACCGGCCAAACCCAGCATCATCGCAATGAGCGACACTGCCGAGCCGATCGGGCTGTTATTGAAGACCACTCCCAGCGCGAGAAGCACTGTGAATATAGCCAGCGGATAGAAGATCAGTAATTCCATTTTCCGTACATTTTTCGGGTGAATTCGATACGGTCCTTAAGGTCCGCGACTGGTACCAATAGCTGTTCCATGTCGTACTTCATTTTTTTCCGGTCGAGCATTGAAATTTCACAGTCATCGCTCATGAAGATGGCTTCTTCCGGGCAGGCTTCCTCACAAAATCCACAGAAGATGCAAACGGCATAATCAATGGTGAAGGCTTCCGGAAATCGCTCGTCTTTGTTCTGCTTACCACTGTTGGACCCCGGGATAATGTCGATGCAATAAGCCGGGCAGGCAATTTCACAGAGACCACAGGCCACACATTCAGGCTTGTTGTCTTCTCTTAGCGCAAGAACCGGTCGACCCCGGTAAGCTACCGGGTAGTCGATCGTCTCTTCCGGGTAGTAAACCGTGAAAATTTCACGTTCTTTCTTTTTGCCGAGAAAGAACGGAACAAATCCAAACAGGTTCTTGACAAAATGGCGCACCGTGATGAGCATTCCCCGAATGATCTCGGGAATATAAGATCGCTCCCACCACGTCATTTCCACATTACGGTTGACGTAGTAAGCCATGGGCGACTCCTTTTATTTAAGTGCCATGATCACGATCCCGGTCACCACAATATTGGCGAGGGACAGGGGCAGAAGAATTTTCCACCCCAGCTTCATGATCTGGTCATAACGAAACCGGGGCAGTGTCCACCGGATTGTCATTTGAATGAAAATGAAAATACAGACTTTAGTAAAGAAAACTCCAACTTGAATCCCCATTGCTATTAGATTGGCAATCGAGGGTCCGAGCCAGGAAAAATTGAACGTGTCAATGATGTCCTGTGTTTCAACGAATGGGATGTGCCATCCACCAAAAAACAAGATGGTGACGATCGCGCCGATGGTCACCATTTCAATAAACTCGGCCATGAAAAACATGCCGAATTTCAAGCCACTGTATTCGGTAAAATAACCGGCTACCAACTCTGACTCCGCCTCTGGAGCATCGAATGGGATGCGCTTGTTCTCGGCTATGGATGCTGTCAGGAACATCAGGAAACCTAGAGGCTGGAGAAAAATGCCCCAGCGCCAAAAATTCTCCTGCGCGGCACCGATTTCACTCAGCTGCATGGTGCCGTAAACCATAAGAACACCGATGATGGTCAGTCCCATGGTGACTTCGTATGAAATCATTTGCGAGGCGGTTCGCATGGACCCGAGCAGGGACCAGTTGTTGTTGGAGCTCCAGCCCGCGACGACGTATCCGTAGGTTGCGAGCGATGCTATAGCGAAGACAAATAGTAGTCCAACATCAAGGTCGGAGATAACCAGATTGACCTGATGACCCCAGAGTTCGTACTTCCCACCAAAAGGGACAACGGCAAAGGTCAGGAGTGCCGGGACCAGTGCGATGATCGGACTCAGCGTGTGCAATATTTTGTTGGCACCCTGGGGAATGAAATCTTCCTTGGTGAACATCTTCAAGGCATCCGCGATGATGTGGAACAGACCAAGAGCTTTGAAACCCAGGATGTCGGCACGGTTGGCACCAATCCGGTCCTGCATGATGGCGCTCTGTTTGCGTTCAACCCACGTGAGGACGGGAGCAAAGAAACCCACCGTTACGGCCAGAATAAAACCGATTTTAAGCAGGGTGAGTCCCAAGTCGATCAGGAATTCGTCTGTGAATGAAAATAAATCCAAATCCGCCTCAATTCATGGGGCCGATCAACGGCTGTCGTTTATTGATCGGGTAATCTTTTCGCAAAGGATGTCCTTTGAAATCTTCGTAAAGCAGAATCCGTTTCATTTTGGGGTGGTTCCGGAATTTAACACCGTACATGTCCCAAACCTCGCGTTCGTACCAATTGGCCGCCTTATACAGAGGACAAACTGTATCGATTTCACAATCGTCTTCACCCACCGGACATTTAATACGGACCCGGTGATTAAACTGGAGCGAGAACATATGGTAGACCACTTCAAACCGGTTCTTTTTTCGATCAAGATAGTCAACGCAGGTCAAATCCATAAGAAAGGTCATGTCAATTTCTGGATCGTCGCGTAACCATTCCAAAAGTTCAAAGATGATGGATTTATCGACTGTAACTGTCTGATCCCCACGGAAATCGTGGCTTTCGAGAACCTTGTCACTATATCGGGCTTTAATTTTATCTATTAACGCTGTATTGCTCATGCCGTTTTGATCACTCCCAGTCGAGTCCGCCACGGATCCAGACGTACATCAAGCCAACGCCCAGAATAAGCAGGAAAACGATCATTTCTATTAACCCGAACCACCCTAGACGCTGGTACAAGACCGCCCAGGGAAACAGGAAAACAGCTTCAATATCGAACAGTATAAAGAGGACGGCCACCAGGTAAAATTTGACCGAAAATCGCTGGTAGGGAGAAACAATCTGTGACTCACCACACTCGAAGGGTTCATCCTTGTCCGCAAAACTTCTTTTTGGTCCAAGCAGAGTCGTGGCCGTTACCATACCCACGGCAATCGCTACTGCGATGAACATGAGAATTGCGACTCCGAGATATTGTTCCAGCATATAACTCCTTCGTGCCGACAGCCCCTTTTTGAAGGGGAAATTGCTCCTTTTTCCCGTACTTTTTTAGCCCTAGTTTCGCAGGGTTTTGCTGTATCCCTTTGAATTTTACAAGGCTTTATAAAATAAGGCCTTGTGTTCTATGTTCCGGGAGGTTCCGGAGGCCAAAATACCACAGGAAATTGGTGACGGGGGATACTAACCCAAGGATTCTATCCTTGTCAATGAAAACCTTAGCAACTTCCCTGTTTTTCGGGACTTTTGGGGGATTTATCGTGGGTAAAATCTGAATTAATTCAGGGATATCGAATTTATAGAATACAGGTTGTTCCGGATGCCTTTCTAACCCCTTTAGTAAACCCTGATTATTGATTTGTCAGGTCGCAACCCAGGATGTTGCCCATCTTCTCGATTAAAGAATTAATATCAAAGGGCTTGGTGAGATAGTCGACAAACCCCTCATTGAGGGCCTGGTCGATATCCTTTTGCATGGCATTGGCGCTCACTGCCATAACCGGGATATCCCGGGTTGTTGGGGAGAGCTTTAATCGGCGAAAAATCTCTATTCCATTTTCCCCGGGAAGGTTAATGTCCATCAAAATGAGGTCAGGAGAATTTTCTTCTGCGAGGCGAATGCCCTCTTTTCCGTTTTGAGCGGAGATCAGTTTTACTTTTGAAAAAATTCCAAAGATGTGTTCTACCAACTCAAGGTTGGTAGGGTTGTCCTCTACGTAGAGGACCTCAAATGGGGGAGAGGATTTGGGAGACATAGGTTGGAATTTTTTATATTAATAACGACGAAGTTTGACCCGAATTATCTTTAGCCTAGAGTAGGGACAAAGAACTAAAAATACAACTGAAAAACCAAAAGGGATGCACATTCGGGCTCGATTAAGAAGGTCCGAAGTTTTTTGAAGGCTGAAATTGTAATAGCAATAATGCTGTTTTCAGTCATCATCTTCGTTGAGAAAATCGAGGTTTTTCTTTTTGCCAAGAAAGCCGGAGCATTCGGCGAGATCTTTAAAGAGAAAATTTTCAGGGACGAGGCTTGGAATGATTCCGATTTTGGTAAGCATGTCACGAGGTTGTTCCTGCAGGCCGGAAATAAAAACGGTGACCCCGTGATTCTTTAAATCAAGCATAACTTCTTCAAGGGCATACAAACCCGTCTGGTCAATATAAGGGACATCTTTGACATTTAGAATCAAAATGGGAATGTTTTGTAATTTTTTTGCGATGTCCTGAAAGGCCGTGGCAAAGCCAAAAAACAGGGGGCCGCTGAGTTTTTTTACAAAGATGAACTGCGAAATTTCTTTCATCAGACACACGGTGTCATCGCCATCTGTTGATTTGTCTGAATTGGTGAATGAATCGAGAGAAGCTACCTCGGTTTGATGTTCCATCAGGTCGCTCATTTTCTTCATGAAAAGGAATGACGAAAAAATCATGCCGATGGCCACAGCCTGGATGAGGTCTGCAAAAACGGTCATGAACAAAACCAGTCCCATCACCATCGTTTCTGTGCGCGGCAAAATTTTGATATGGCGGAGCCCTTTATAATCGATGATGCCGATTCCAACTGTAATGAGAATTCCTGCAAGCACCGGTATGGGAATGTTCCCAGCCAATGTCGCTCCAAGAGACAATACCAATATTAGTGAGGTTCCATGGACGACTCCGGACAGTCGGGTGGTTGCGCCTGAATTGGTATTGACCAGTGTGGACATGGTGGTTCCGGCCCCGGGCAATCCGCCGATGGCGGCCGATACGATGTTGCCGATTCCCTGCCCGACCAACTCCTGATTACTGTCGTGCCGGGATTTGGTGACGTTGTCTGCGATCACGGAAGTTAAAAGAGAATCGATACTTCCCAATAACGCCAGAGTGATCGCTGGAATATAAATCTGCTGAAGGTCTTTGAAGGTTAATTCCGTCAGCACTCCAAGTGTTAATTCTGGAAGATGGGAAGGAATATGGCCAATCACGGCCACATTGAATCCGGCCCACGCTGAAATGCCAGAGACGACGACCAATGCCAACAGAATATTGGGGACCGTCCGGGTGATTTTAGGAAACATGTAAATGATAGCTATGGTTGAAAATCCGAGAATGACGGATTCCATTTGCATCTCCCTGAAGGCGTCAGGCAGGTGCATGAATATATTGTAAGTGCCTTTTGGAGAGACACCTCCCAATAGAGGAAAAATTTGCATGAGTATGATGATAATGCCGATGCCGGACATGAAACCTGAGATCACGGGGTAAGGGATGTAGCGGATGTATTTCCCGAATCTCAAAAGGCCGAACAGGACCTGAAAAATTCCCGCCAGAAGGAAGGTCGAAAAAATAATTGGGAATGCATTGTCAAGGTTACCTGTTTGTTCGACCGCGTTTCCGACCACCATGGCCGCGACGACGACCATAGGCCCGGTCGGGCCACTTATTTGTGTGGGGGTGCCTCCAAAAACCGAGGCAAAAATTCCAAGCGCGATGGCACCGTATAAACCGGCGAGAGCCCCGAGTCCCGATTGTTCGCCGAAAGCCAGAGCGAGTGGAATGGCGATAATCCCGGCGGAAAGACCTCCTGCCACGTCCCCCCGCCAGTTTTTAAGAGTGAAATTGCCGAGGAAAGATTTCGACCAGGAAGTCAGGCTTACAATGTTCATGAATATAATTTTCCTGTCTCTTGTTTAGGGAAGGGGGCTTAATCGCTAACAATAGCAGGGGGAAGGCCTCTACGGCAAATCTAATATTTTTTTAATAAAATTTTGGGGTAGGAAATTGTGAAGTTATTTCCATCAGGAAATTTACTCAAGCAAAAAATATATAACTTGGCTAGAATGGGAGTTTAGGCAAACACTTTATGAGAAATTTTTTTCATCAAACACATTTCTTTAATACATATAGGAATCATCTCTTTTAATCTGCTGGAGTTTTATATGAAAATTTGCTGGGTAATCTTGATTGTTTTATTGTTTCCGATTTCTGCCAATGCACATTCCAATCCGCCTATAAAGAAAGTTTATAGCCTTGCCGACCCATTTAAAGTGGAAAAGGGGAGGGAATTATTTCAAAACAACGGATGTTCAAT